>CAZAFS010000071.1:0-11331 GCA_964484165.1 uncultured Opitutaceae bacterium
CGAACATGTTGCCGTTGCAGTGCACCGGGCCATAGATGTCCATCTGCGGACCGGGAAAGATCTCGAGGTCGTTGTTGCCGTAGAAAATGGCGTTGGCGAAGAGCGGGGCGCCGCGTACCATCACCTTTTCGGTGATATAGGTGGTCACCGGCTTGTCGCCATTTGGCGGGATGACCGTGGCGCGCGCGAGAACCTGGATGTCGCGGCGGTAGACGGGCTGCCCCTTCAGGGGGTCACTCGCATTGTTGGGGTCGTTGGGATCGACGACGACGAGCGACTTCTGGTCGGGGAAGAATACCGGGTCGGCGCCGATGACTTCCATGCCCGTCGGATGGGTCGACGAGTAGGGGGTGGTGTCCACATTGCTGCCCGCGAAAAAGGAGGCGGGCGGCAGGACCAGCGGCGACGACCCTTGCGGATCGAAGGTGGGCACCACGGCTTTGGTGCTGAACTGGGTCGCAATCTGCGAAAAGCCGTACTCCGCCACCGCCTCGGCGGCGTTGCGCGCCTCCATGAAGTAGGACGCACGCATGTTCAGGCGGCGTTCGCTGAGCGACCACTGCAGGACGGTGGCGACCAGCGCGAGGAGGAGAAACGAGTAAAGCATCACCGTGATGAAGGCGGAGCCGCGCGAGCGATGCGGAAACCGGGAGGAGGAGGTGGTGTTCATGGCGTTCATGGGTTGGGTTCAGCCGCGGGGAGACACGGTGAAATTGTAGGTGTTGACCGCCCGGCGGATCATGCCGCCCTTGGTGCCCAGCTCGTCGATCTGGCTCCGGATCATGACGCTGTGGTCCTTGAAATTGTAGAACAGCTTGCCGGTGGCCAGCCCCTCGGCGAATTGGATGACGATGGGGTTCGTGTGCTGGTTCGCGGCCGGCGCATAGGCGTTGATCAGGTCGGTCAACGTGTAGATCGGGTTCGGGGTGGCGGACGTGTTGGTCGTGGTGCCGATGATCGCTGACGGACTCACCGGCGCGATAAAGCGGCGCACGGGCCCGACACCGGTGCCATCAGGATCGCGGTAGTAGCCCCTCAACTCGTTGACCAGCGAGACGCCGTTCGTGGTGGCGGGGTCGGTGTAGGCCAGAAGGAGAAAATCCCCGGTCCCGCCGTCGGTCTGGTAGACGTCGCGGGTGGCGAAATCTGAATAGATCCGGAAATAGTTGGAGTAGACCGCGTCCGTCAACATGTCGCCCGTTAACTTGCGGATATCATGATTCACGAGGAGCCGGCCGCTGTCGTAGGCGTAGACGTTGAGGGCCTGATAGGTGAAGGCGACGACACCGATCATGGTGAGGCTGATCACGCCGAGCGAAATCATCAGCTCGACCGTGGTGAAACCGCGGCGGGGGCGAGAAGGAGGGGAAGAGGGCGTGTGCATGGCTCTAGAATGTGGGAACGGTGGAACGGATGGAACGGACGGTGCCCATGATATATCGGACCTTTTGTCCGTCCCGATATTGGTAGGTGTAGATGATGGTAATGCCGTAAACCTGCGTCGCATAGGCGGACGTGTTAGAGAGATCATTGATCCAGACCCACATGTTCAGATGCAGGTCTCCCGGATACGTCGTGTAGGTTTGGGCTTTGACGTAGTTGCTATCGGGATCAAGTATCCTCCCGGGCCAACAGGCGAACCAGGTGGTGGCCGTGCCCCGCTGCCCGCTGTTATCGGAGAAGTCCTTGAGATTATCCCTGATGGATCCTCCCCCGACGGCAGGATTGGTGGAGGGCGTGGTGCCAGGGGCGGGCAGCAAACTGGGGTCGGGCGGCGTACCGGTGGAGGTATAAAGCCCATCCATTCCGTCGTCCCCTGATGACCCGGGTGCTACGCCGGTGGGCGGTTCCTTGAAACGCGTCGGAATCCAAAAGGAGTTGGCGAGGCTGGCCACGCCGCCCGCGGCCGGATCCGCAGGGGCGTTGACGACATCCTTCAGTTCCATGTTCTTAATCTGCTCCATGTAGCCTTGGACGATCGTCAGCGCGGAATTCTGCGACACGCTGCCCTCGGTCAGCCGGCGCGACTGGATCAGCGCGGCCAGGATGCCGCCCAGGGAGAGGGCCAGGATCGTGAGCGCGAGCGTGACCTCGACCAGGGTCATGCCGGAGACCCGGCGGACGGACGGCGGGTGAATTGCTGGGGGGGCCATGTTGGGAGACCTTTCCTGCCGGTTGTTGGCCGGCCGCCAGCCCGCTGCTTGTTGAATGGGAGGGCCACGCGGCGGAACGGTGAGCTGGCGGGTACGCCGCGCCGCATGGATAACGCGAGCATGATAGCCCAGGTTCCCCCGGCGCGACAGAGGCGGCCGATGGCCAATTGGCCTCTGACCGTACCCCGGGCCTTCGGCCCTACTCCCCGACCGCCCGGTGCGCCTTGACGTAGAAAGCCGCCGCTTGGGCGCGTCTTGTGACCTGCAGCTTGTCGAAAATGTTACTCAGGTAATTCTTCACCGTCTTCTCCGTGAGCCCGAGCTGGTCGCCGATGCCCTTGTTGGTGAGACCGTCGGCCAGCAGCGCCAGCACCCGGCGTTCCTGGGGCGACAGGAGCGCCACGCGGTCGGCCGGCCCCGCGGCCGACGGGTGTTTCATCAGGTTGAGCACCTGGTCGGCGAGCGAAGGATCGAGCACCGAATGTCCGGCCGCCGCCCGCTTGATGGAGGCGACGAGCGAGGCGCCGTCGTTTTCCTTGAGCAAATACCCGTGCGCGCCGATTGCGATGGCCTCGTGCACGTGGCGTTCATCGGTGGACGAGGTGAGGATCAGCACGCGCGTTTCCGGCCGGCGGTGAAGAATGTCGCGGCACGCCGCCAGGCCGGGCCGGTCGGGCAGGCGCAGGTCGAGCAGGACCACGTCCGGGTGGTGCTTGACCACCGCGGCCAGCCCCTCCGCGGCGGTGCCCGCCTCGCCGACGATGAGCACCTCGCCGTAGGCTTCCAGCACGGCGCGCAGCCCGGCGCGGATCAACGGACTGTCGTCGATGATCAACAAACGGATGGGAGCCGCCGCGGGTGCGCTCATGGGGCGGAAGTAACCGGCAGGGCCAGCAAAACGCGAGTCCCATTTCCCGGACCGGACACCACTTTCAGCGAGCCGCCGAGCGCCTCGGCCCGGGCCTGCATATTGGCCAGGCCGTGCCCCTGCGCGCCGGCGGCGGCGGGATCGAAGCCGGTGCCGTCGTCCTGCACCGCGAGCATCACGCTGCCTTCCCCGCGCTGGGCGTGGACGGTGATCGTGCCGGCGCGGCCGTGCCGCAGGCCGTTGCTGATCGCCTCGCGCAGAATGCTGACCACCTCGGCGGACTGCTCCGGCGGGATGAGCGCGATCGCCTCCTCATCGATGTTGCGGATGAGGCGCACCGGCGTCGGGCTGACCTGCGCGGCCAACATGGACTCGAGCGCCTCGAGGATCGGGGGCCGGTGCACCGCCGCCGGTTCAAGCTCCTGCAGATAGGTGCGGACCTCGTGGTTGAGCCGCCGCAGCTCCGCGATGCACTGATCGAGCCGCGCCACGGCCACGGCCGGGCCGCCCGGCGCCAGCTGGCCGCGCAATCCCTCGAGGGTGAGGCTGACGGCGTAGAGGGTCTGGCAGATGTTGTCGTGGAGTTCGCGCCCCAGGCGGACCCGCTCGTCCCGCGACCGGCCCAGCAGCGTCTGGCTGAGCTTGAGGTCCTCCTCGACGCGGTGGCGCGCCCCGGATTCGCGGGCGAGAGCCTCGCCGCGTTCGACGGAGACACGGGCCAGTTGCTCCCAGCCCCGCATCTCCGTGCGCGCCGCGACCCAGGGCGGGCGCGAGCCGTCGTCGCTCGTCCGGCGGGGACGGGCCAGCAGGACCGAGAACATCAGGAACAGCAGGGCGAGCAGCAAGACGGCCACCAGCGTCCATTGATGCAGGGCGGCCAGGCGCCCCGCGGCCGGCGCCGCGAACATCACCCGGGCGTGGACGCCCTCGTCGCCGGGCAGCGGGCAGTCAAAGCTCAACCAGTCGGTGCCGCGAGCCGGCGGGGGCGTCTGACCGGCGTGGACGAGGCTCACCGCGGCGCCGAGCAGGGTGCCGAGTTGGCGCTGGTAGTCCCCGTCCCAGTTTGCGGCCGGCCGCGGCAGCAGCTCCAGCGCCTGCAGGAACTGCGCGCGCTTGGCCGCAATCGCGTCGGCGTGCAGCCGCCGCGTCTCCCGCTCCAGCCAGGTTTGCGCGGTCAGCGCCGCAATGAGGAACACCAGCAGCAGGACCAGGGCGAGGCTGAGTTGGCGGGTGAGGGAATGCATGCGGCGGCGGCGGTCACCCCCATGCTGCACGCCCGGCGCCCGGCGTCAAAACCTTCGACATTTGCCTCCCCGCCACTACGGTTTACCGCCTTTGCGATGAAATCGTTCTACGTCACCACCGCCATCTACTACGTCAACGCGTCGCCGCACCTGGGCCATGCCTACGAGCAGGTGCTGACCGACGTGATCGCGCGTTTCCGGCGGCTGCGGGGCGACACGGTGTTCTTTCTCACCGGCACCGACGAGCACGGGCAGAAGGTGCAGATGAGCGCCCGCCAGCGCGGCGTGGAGCCGCGGGCGCTGGTTGACGACATTTCCGCCGAATTCCGCGCCCTCGGCGGCCGGCTGAATCTCACCTACGACGATTTCATCCGCACGACCGAGCCGCGCCACACGCGCGTCGTGCAGGAGCTGCTCCAGCGCCTCTACGACCAGGGCGAGATCTACCGCGCGGAATACCGCGGCTTCTACAGCGCGCGGCAGGAGCAGTTTCTGCAGGAGAAAGACCGCCGGCCGGATGGTTCTTGGCCGGAGATTTTCGGCGAGGTCACCGAAATCGTGGAGCCCAACTATTTCTTCAAGCTTCGCGCCTACCAGGAATGGCTGGTCGATTTCCTGCACCACCACGAGAACTTCGTCTTCCCGCGCTTCCGCCAGAAGCAGGTGCTCGAATTCCTCAAGGAGCCGCTCAACGACCTCTGCATCTCGCGCCCGCGGGAGCGGCTGGCGTGGGGCATCCCGCTGCCGTTCGATCCCGGGTTCGTGACCTATGTGTGGTTCGATGCGCTGGTCAACTACGTCAGCGCCGTGTGGCAGGACGGGCGGCCCGATCCCGCCCGCTGGCCGGCGGACTTCCACGTGATCGGCAAGGACATCCTGACGCCGGCCCATGCCGTCTACTGGCCGATCATGCTGCACGCCGCCGGCCTCGAGCCCCCCAAGGCGCTGCTCGTGCACGGCTGGTGGCTGCTCAAGGGCGGCCAGAAGATGTCGAAGAGCACGGGCGAGGTGGTGAACCCGCTCGACCTCATCGACCGCTTCGGCGTGGACGCCTTCCGCTACTTCCTCATGCGCGAGATGAATGTCGGCCAGGACAGCGAGTTTTCCTCCGAGCTGTTCCTCAGCCGCTACAACAGCGACCTCGCCAACGACCTGGGCAACCTCGTCAACCGCACGCTCAACATGACCGGCCGCTACGCCGGCGGCACGGTGCCGGCGGCCGATGCCGCCGGGGAGCCGGAGCGCGAGCTGCAGGCCCTCTGGACCCGCACGCGCGACGAGGGCATCCAGCTCGCGGAAGGATTCCAGTTCCACCTGACGCTCGACCGCACCTTCACCTTCTTCAAGGCGATCAACGCCTACATTGAAAAGCGCGCGCCGTGGAAGCTGGGCAAGTCCGCCGACGCCGCCGACCAGGCGCTGCTGCGCACCGCCCTGGCCACGATGGCCGAGGCGCTGCGCCTCGGCGCGACGCTGCTGGCGCCCGTCATGCCGGCCACCACCGAAAAAATCCAGGCGGCGCTCGGCCACACCCCCGCGCCGCGGTGGAGCGACGAGTTGCAGTGGGGCGCGAGCCTGGCCGGCGCCAAGGTGCAAGCCGGGCTGGTGCTCTTCCCGCGGCCGGAGAAGGCCCCGGGCGGCAAGCCGTAAGCGATAAGCCTCAAGCTGAAAACCTCGCCTTCTAAGCATCAAGCCGGCAGCCCGTCGCTTAACTCTTGAGGCCTGCAGCCCCTGATGCGCGGAGCTTGAAGCTTTGCGCCTAACGCTTACCGCTTAGCGCTGAGCCATGACCATCCTGCCCCTCGATCCTGCCGCGCATGCCACGCCCGGGGCGCTGCGCGCGTTTCTGGGGCAATGCCGCGCCGCGGCCGCGGGCGACGGCCGGCCGCGCCTCGTCAGCATTTCGCTGGAGGTGGAATCGCTCGATCCGCTGGCCGTGCTCGAATCGATTTTCGAGCCGGCC
Organism: uncultured Opitutaceae bacterium; assembly: GCA_964484165.1. Classification (GTDB taxonomy): domain Bacteria; phylum Verrucomicrobiota; class Verrucomicrobiia; order Opitutales; family Opitutaceae; genus Fen-1467. The sequence continues at coordinate 6,229 of CAZAFS010000071.1, forward strand.
GAGCTGCACTTCTACGCCGAGCGCCCAGCCGAAGGCTGGGCCGTCGCCGGCGCGGAGGCCGTGCTGGCGTTCGAGGCGCACGGCCCGGGACGATTTGCGGCCTGCCAGCAGTTCATCGACGACGTGCTGGCCCGGACCATCGCCGTGGGCGGCGGGCCGCGGCCGTTCGCCGGCCCGCATTTCCTTGGGGCGTTCGCGTTTTTCGACGAGGTGGAAGCGGGTGAACCGTTTCCGCCGGCGCGGCTGTTCGTGCCGCGCTGGCAGGTCGCGCGGACCCCCGGACACACCGTCGCCGTGGCCAACCTTGTGGTCGAGCCCGCCGCCGACCTTGAGGCCCTCGCCACCAAGGTCTGGCGCGCCCACGCGAAGTTCCGGGCCTTTGACTACTCGGCGCCGGATTTCGCCGAGCGCGCCCCGGCGGCCGGCGGCGTCACGGTGGCGGAGACCGGGGGCGCGGACTTCTTTCGCCGGGCCGTCGCCCAGGCGATCGCGATGATCGCGGAAGGGCGGTTACACAAGATCGTGCTGGCCCGCTGCAAGGAGCTGACCGCGGCGGGCCGCCTGCATCCGCTGCGGGTGCTCAACGACCTGCGCCAGCGGTTTCCCGACTGCTACGCGTTCTCCTTCTCCAACGGCGCAGGGCAGAGCTTCATCGGCGCCAGCCCCGAGCGGCTGCTGCGGGTGGAGCAGGGGACGCTGCTCACCGAGGCGCTGGCCGGGTCGGCCCCGCGCGGCCGGACGGCCAGCGAGGACGCGGCGCTGGGCGGCGCGTTGCTGCGCAGCGAGAAGGATCTGCGCGAGCAGGGGATGGTGCTGGAGTCCATTCTCCGGCGCCTGGCCCCGCTCGGCCTCCAGCCGGAACGTCCCGCGCGACCGGTCCTGCTGCGGCTGGCCAACGTGCAGCACCTGCAGACGCCGGTGCGCGCGGCGCTGCCGGCGGGCGTGCGGCTGCTCGACGCGCTGGCGCGGCTGCACCCGACGCCGGCCGTGGGCGGCTCGCCCCGCGAAGCCGCCTGCGCCCACATCCGCGGGCTCGAGTTGTTTCCCCGGGGCCTTTACGCCGGACCGCTCGGCTGGATCGATCCTACCGGCGGCGGCGAATTCTTCGTCGGCATCCGCTCGGCCCTCATCGACGGGGCGCGGGCGCGGGCCTACGCTGGTGGCGGCATCGTGGCCGGCTCCGACCCGGAAACGGAATTCGCCGAGACCGAGCTCAAGTTTCACGCCCTGCTCGATGCGCTGCTGGCTTGAGCCGGCCCGTGGCCGTTGCAGCACGGATGTCACGGATGAACGCGGATAAAAGCCTCAATTCACCGGGGGGAGATTGGATGAAAGATCAACGAAGCCATCCGTGCAACTCGTGGAATCCGGCGAATTTTCCGGCCGTGCTGTAATGGTTGCGTCATTCGTGATCCTTCGTGTGAATTAGTGGTCCAAAAATGACTGCGCCCGCGCTCGATTTCCGCAACACGAACACCCTCTGGTGCAGCGTCATGGTCGAGACGCTGGTCCGGCTGGGCCTGCGGCAGGTGGTGATCGCGCCCGGCTCGCGGTCCGCACCGCTGACCATGGCTTTTGCGCGCCACCCGCGGATCGAGGCGGTGCCGGTGCTGGACGAGCGCTCGGCGGCGTTCTTCGCCCTCGGGCTCGCGCGGCGGCACCACCGCCCGACTGCGCTCGTGTGCACCTCCGGGACGGCCGCGGCCAATTTCCTGCCGGCGGTGATCGAGGCGCACGAGAGCGGCGTGCCGCTGCTGGTCTTCACCGCCGACCGCCCGCCGGAGCTGCGGGCCTGCGCGTCGGGGCAGACCATTGACCAGCAGAAACTCTACGGCGACTACGTCACGTTCTACCACGAGCTGGCGGTGCCCGAGGCGGCGGTGGAGCGATTGCGGTATGTGCGGCAGATCGTGATGCACGCGTTCGAACGCACCCGGCATCCCTTCGCCGGGCCCGTGCACCTCAACGTGCCATTCCGGGACCCTTTGGCGCCGGTGGCCGACGGCCTGGCGGCCAAACTCCGGCGGCGGCTCGACCCGGAGGCGTTCTTCGCCGGGGTGGCGGCGCCCCGGTCCGCGGCCGCCCCGCGCGTGGCCTTCCGGCCGCCGCCCGAAACGCGCGGCCTGATCGTAGCCGGCCCGGCGCAGCCCGCCGATCCCGCGGCCTACGCGGCGGCGGTGGGTCGGCTGGCCTCCCGCCTGGGCTGGCCGGTGCTCGCCGACGGGCTCACGCCGCTGCGCGACCGGGCGGACCAACTCCCCCTGCTGATCCAGAACTATGACGCCGTCCTCCGGTCGCCGGCCTTGGCCGCCCGGCTGCGGCCGGACGTGATTCTCTGTTTGGGTGAATGGCCCACCAGCAAGCGGCTGCGGCAATGGATCCAGGCGGGTGACGCCCGGGTGTGGTTGGTGAACAGCGACGCAAAGAATCATGATGCGCTGCATGCGCGCACCCGGCACCTGCGCTGCCCGGTCGAAGCGCTGGTCGCCGTCCGCCCGCCGGGTCGGCGCCGGCAAGCGGCGTTTGCGCGCGCCTGGCAGCGGGCCGACCGCGCCGCCCGCCGGGCCCTCGACCTTCGACTCTCGGCTCTCGACTTTCCCTTCGAGGGCAAGGCCGGCTGGCTGTTGGCGCGGCATTTGCCGGCGGAAACGCCGCTTTTCGTCGCCAGCAGCATGCCCGTCCGCGACGTCGAGTACTTCTGGCCGGCGGGCGACCGGCAGCGCCGGCTGTTTTTCAACCGGGGCGCCAACGGCATCGACGGCACGCTGTCGACGGCGTTGGGCGTGGCGCACGGCAACCGCCCGGCAGTTCTGCTTTCGGGCGACCTGGCGCTGCTGCACGATACGAACGGTTTTTTGCTGCGCCCGAAGCTGCGCGGGAGCCTGACCGTCGTGCTCATCAACAATCGCGGCGGCGGCATCTTCGAGATGCTGCCGGTGGCGCGGTTCGACCCGCCCTTCGAGGAGTTCTTCGCCACGCCGCAGGAGGTCGATTTCGCGCGGCTGGGCGCGGCCTACGGCGCGGGCCATGTGCTCGTGCGCGATTGGACACATTTCACGGAGCTGGTTTCGCGGCTGCCGGCCAAGGGCATCCGCGTGCTCGAAGTGCGCACCGACCGCAAGCGGGACGCGGCGTGCCGGAGAGAACTGTTAGCCGCCGCGGCGCGGGCGGCGGAGCAGGCGTCCGCCGTGTAAGAGGCTGCCCTCATCGCTCCCAGTTCTACCTGGGCAAGGGCGGCTCTCCGCGAGAACGCCGACAGGGCATGCGGTCGTCAGCCCGCGGTGTCCAGAAGGGAGTCCAGGCATTTCAGCAAGCGCCGGATATCCTTCTCTTCCACCGTCAAGGCGGGGTCGAAGCGCAACACATTGCCCGCGGGGTTGTACCCGACCAAAAACCCCTTCTCCAGAAGCACCTGATAGACCGAGGCGGCGGAAAAGCCCTCACGGGGATGGAGCTCAAGGGCCAGCAACAGATCTCGCCCGCGTGCTTCCTTCACGATCTTGTGTTTCGCCTCCAACCGCTTCAATCCCTCCAGAAAGCCCATCCCCACGGCGTTACCCTTCTCCACCCAATTCCCTTCGCGCAGAATGGCGATCACCTCTTTCGCCACCGCGGCCCCCAGCGGGTCATTTTGATGGGACTGTGCGTAATGGAAGCCGCTGCTCTCCAGCTTTTCCGCGACCTCCCGCTTCATCGCCACCGCGCTGACCGGATAGCCATTTCCCAGGCCTTTGCCCACGGCCACGATGTCCGGTTGAACGTCATAATGCTGGAATCCAAACCATTTTCCAGTGCGTCCCATGCCCGTGGTGACTTCATTCGCGACGAGCAGGCCGCCCGCCTGTTGGACGCGTTGGGCGATTTCCCGGACCAACGGCCCGGGCGGAAATCTGACGAACTCCGGACTGCTTCCGCCCGGTTCCAGGACAAAACCGCCGAGCCTTTCAAAGGGAATTCCCCGCCAAGGTTCACCCGGGTCCGCGGGTGCGCCCAGATGCCAATCGAACAGGCACCATTCCTGGTCGCTTTTGCTTCCGGCCGAACCGAACGCCCCAAGGTAGGAGCTGGAAAACGTGAGCAGCAGAGGTTTCCCGGTGAGGCGCCGCGCCGTTTGCACGCCGAATTCCACCGCCTCGCTGCCGGAGCTCAAGAAGACGCACTTCCCGTCATCAATGCCCACGACCGCGAGGACATCGACGGCCGCCGCTTCGGCCAGGAAATTGGGATAGCGCGTGCCGAGGTGAATGAGCTTCCCGATCTGGGCCACCATGATCTGATTGATCCGGGGATGGCCGTAGCCGAGGGCCGTGCACCAGCAGCCGGACTCAAAATCAATATACCGTTTCCCCTGCTGATCATACAGGGAACAATTCTCGCCGCGCACAAAATCGGTTTTGATGATGTCGTGGCAGTGCAGGATGTGCTTCATGCTTGGTCTCCCCGGCGGGGGACGAAACTCTTCAGGATCGCGGGCGAAGGGCACCGCGGCAACCCTGGTGCCGATTGCGCCGCCTGGGGCGATTCAGGTTCGCCGCGCATGGCGGTGTCTCGGAGGGATCGCCGCGGACTCGCTCGTGTGAGCGCCGCCGGCGGCGGTTGGCGCAAGTCGTCACGCCGGCAGCGGCAGGCGAAGGTGGAAGGTCGTGCCCGCGCCTTTCTTTGACTCGAACGTGATCTCGCCGCCGTGCGCGTCGACGATGCCTTTCGCGATCGCCAGGCCGAGGCCCGTGCCCCCGCGCTTGCCGAAAGTGGTGAACGGCTGGAAGAGCGTGCCCCAAATGACCTTCGGGATCCCCGGGCCGTTGTCGCGCACGGTGACCTCGCAGGCCCCGGCCCGCCGCCGCGCGGCCAGGGTGATGACGCCGTTCTTGTGGCCGGCCAGGGCCTCCACGGCGTTGGTCAAAAGGTTCTGCAGCACCCGGACCATGCGGTCGTGATCCAGCGCGGCCACCTGGTTGGCCGCCCGGACATGCACGGTCACTCCGGCCTGGCGCAGGGTCTCGGCATTCAGGGACAGCAGGCTGGCAAAAAGCTCGTGCAGGTAGACCGGGCGCCGGTCGAGCCGCGTCTCGCCCCGGGCGAACTCGAGCACCTCCTCGACCA
>CAZAFS010000072.1:0-11231 GCA_964484165.1 uncultured Opitutaceae bacterium
CTGCGCTGTCAGCCTCTCCATCCTCGGCCTAACCGTCCTGTTCAGCGCGAGCGTGTCGCTCAAGAGCGATCCCTACTTTTATCTGACCAAGCAGGTCGTCTGGTTCGTCTTAGCGGGCGCGGCCTGTTTTCTGGCGAGCCGGATCGACCTCGAGGATTCGCGGCGCCACGTGGGATTGTTCGCGGTCATCTGCCTGGTGGGGCTGGCCTTGGTGCTCGTGCCGGGCGTCGGCCTGGCGGTGAAGGGCAGCCGCCGCTGGCTCGGTTTCGGACCGGCGCGCCTGCAGGTCTCGGAGTTCGCCAAACTGGCCATGGTGTTCGGGCTCGCGCATTATCTCGCCCTCAACCAGTCGCGCCTCCGCGAATTTGGGCGCGGCTTCCTGGCGCCGCTGGGGTGGATCAGCCTGTTCGCCGGATTGATCCTGCTGGAGCCCGACTTCGGCACGGCGGCCCTCACTTTTGCCATCGGCGCGACGCTCGTCTTCCTCGCCGGCGGCCGCCTGCGCTATCTGGTGTCGTCGATGGTGGGCGCGGCCGGCGTGCTGACCCTGGCGATCATGCACAATCCGAACCGGCTGGCCCGCTGGCTGGCGTTTCTCGATGTCGAGGGCAACCGGAGCGCCGGCACCTACCAACTCTGGCAGGCCATCGTCGCGTTCGCGGCCGGCGGCGTGAACGGCGTCGGGCTCGGCCAGGGCCGCCAGCAAAACGCCTTTCTGCCGGAGGTGCACACCGATTTCATCTTCGCCGTGATCGGCGAGGAACTGGGCCTGGTGTTCACCCTCGGGGTGGTGGTGCTGTTCGCCATCATCTTTGCCGCGGGCCTGTCCCACCTGCGCAAGGCGCCGAACCTGTATCAGTTTCTGCTCGTGAGCGGCAGCCTGCTGCTCATCACGCTGCAGGCGCTGGTCAACCTCGGCGTGGTCACCGGCTGCATCCCGACCAAGGGCATGTCGCTGCCGTTCATCAGCGCCGGAGGCTCCAACCTCGTGCTGATGGGCGTGGTGGTCGGCCTCATGCTCAACACCCGGCGGGCCTGGACCCGGCCGGCCTTCATGCGCCGCGAGCGCAGTTTCAAGGAGGTCATGACGTGAGGGAAGGGGGGGAGCGACGGCCCGGCGGCGGGCGGGAAAGGCAGGCGCCATGAGTCGATTTTTGATTGCGTGCGGGGGCACGGGCGGGCACCTCTCGCCGGGCATCGCGCTGGCGGAGGGGCTGACGGCCCGCGGGCACGAGGCGCGGCTGCTGATCAGCCGCAAGAAGGTCGATGCGCGCCTCATCGCCAAGTACCCGCACCTGGATTTTGAAAGCATCCCGGGCGCGCCCTTCACGCTGCGGCCCGTCGGCTTGGCGCGTTTCTGCTGGCAGCAGGCGGCGGCGTTTGGCGTCAGCGCCCGCCTCATCCGGACCTGGCGGCCCGACCTGATCGCGGGCTTCGGCGGTTTCACCACGGCGGGCCTGATCGTGGTGGCGGCGCTGTTCCGCCGGCCGGTGGCGCTGCACGAGGCGAACCGCGTGCCCGGGCGCGCCATCCGCGTGCTCGGCGGGCTGGCGCGGCGCCTGTACCTGCCGCCCGGCGTGCGCCTGGATGGCGTGCGGCGGGCCGGGGTGCGGCACGCCGGGCTGCCCGTCCGCCGGGAGATCGTCGCCCTGCCGCGGGAGGCCGCGCAACGGCGGCTTGGTTTTGATCCCGCCCAGAAGGTGCTGGTCATTCTCGGCGGCAGCCAGGGCGCCTCGGCGCTCAACCGGTGGGTGCGGGACCGCCTGGAGCGCCTCGCCGCCGAGGGCATCCAGGTCTGCTGCGTCACCGGCTTGAACAAGGGCGGCGACGAGGTGCGCGAGCTGCCATCCCCGGCCGGGCGGCCGGTGAAGGCGGTCTTCATGCCGTTCTGCGACGATGTGGCCACGCTGCTGTCGGCGGCCGACCTGGTGGTATCGCGCGCCGGTGCGGGCACCATCGCCGAACTCATCCGCTGCGCGACCCCCGCCATCCTCGTGCCGTTTCCGCACGCGGCCGACAACCACCAGTGGGCCAACGCGCGTTTCTTCGAACAGCAGGGCGGGGGCATTGTGCTGGACCAGCAGGATCTGGGCGATCTCGACCGCGAGGTGCGCGATGTGATCTTCAACGACTGGCTCCTGCGCAAGTTCCGCGGCAACCTGCGGCGGATGGACCGCGCCAACTCGCTGGACCTCATCCTGGACGACCTGGAACAACTGGCCGCGACCGGCGCCGCCGGCGCCACCCGGGCCGGGCCGGCGCCGCCGGGCCGGCGGAAGGAGGCCGCATGAGAGCCCCGCCGCCGCCCCGCCCGTTCGGTCGCGACGTCGGCCACGTTCATCTCGTGGGTATCGGCGGCACCGGCGTGGCGCCGCTCGCACTCTACCTGAAGCAGAGCGGCCTGGCCGTCAGCGGCGAGGACGATGCGCTCGCGCCGGCCGTGCGCGAGATGCTGGCGGAGGCCGGCATCGCGCTCACCGAAGCGGGCGACGTGCCCGCGGCCTGCGACCTCGTCGTTCATTCGTCCGCCATCGCGCCGGACCACCCGGCCCGCGTGCACGCGGCCGCGCGCGGCCTGCCGGTGGTGCGCCGGGGCGAAATGCTGGCCGAGGTGCTCCGCGAGCGGAAGCTGGTCGCCGTCGTGGGCGCGCACGGCAAGACGACCACCACCGGCATGCTCGTCACCGCGTTGCGCCGCGCCGGCTTTCCCTGCGGCTGGCTCCTCGGCGGCCTGTTCAACGATGCGGCCGTGCCGCCCGGCCGCGTCGGCTCGAGCGACTGGGTGGTGGCCGAGATCGACGAGAGCGACGGCACCATCGACGGATTTTCCCCCGAAATCACGGTCCTCGTGAGCCTCGACTGGGATCATCCGGACCACTACGCGCGGGTCGAACAGCTGGAGCAGACTTTTCGCGCGCTGGTGGTGCGTACGCGCCGGGCGGTGGTGTACGATCCGGCGTGCGCGCTGTCGGTGCGGGCGGTGGCGGGCGCCGCGGCCGGGGCGTTCAGTTTTGGGCCGAACGCGCACTACCGCGGCCGCCTGGTGCGGGAGACGGACCACCATCTCGTGCTGCGGCTCGACGGCGCCTTTCCGTCCCTCGAAGCGTCCGTCCGGGCCCGTGGCGCCTTCAACGCCCACAATGCGACGGCGGCGCTGGCCGCCGCCCATCTGCTGGGCGCGACGCTGGCGCCGGACCTGCTGGCGGACTATCCCGGTGTGCGGCGCCGGCAGACTCTCTTGCACGCCACCGACCGCCTCACGGTCCTCGAGGACTACGCGCATCACCCGGCCGAGATCCGCGCCCTGCTCACGAGCCTGCGCCAGCGCAAAACGGGGCGGCTGGTGGTGGTGTTCCAGCCGCACCGGTTCAGCCGCACCGCGCAGTTCAAGGCCGAGTTTGCCGCCGCGCTCAGCCTGGCGGACCAGCTTTTCCTCCTCGATGTCTATCCGGCCGGGGAAACGCCCGTCGCCGGCGGCACCACCGCGGACATTTACGCGGAGATCAAGAAGTCCGGCGCGCCGGTGGCCGTCACCTATCTGCCGGGCCGCGACGGCATTTTTCTCGGCGTGCTGCGGGCGGCGCTGCAGCCGGGCGACTGGCTGGCCTTCGTCGGGGCGGGGGACATCGACCATTTGGCGCACGGCTTGGTGGCCCGGCTCGAGGCCGACCCCGCCCGGGCCGCGGCCTGGGACCGGTTTGTCGCCGACCTCCGGCCGCGATTGGGCGGCGAAACCCGGCTGGCCCGCGAGGAGCCGCTGGCGCCGCGGACCACGATGCGGGTGGGGGGCGGGGCGCGTTGTTATGCCGAGCCCGCGAGCGTGGCCGATCTGCAGACGCTGCTGCGCGCCGCCGGCGCGCGCCAGCTGCCGGTCTATTTTCTCGGGCGCGGCTCCAACGTCATCGTGCCCGACGAGGGCGTGGACGGCCTCGTCATCTGCCTGGGGCTTCCCGCCTGGCAGGCCTGCGAGCCGCGGCCGGACGGCCGGGTGTGGGCGGGCGCCGGCCTGCGGCTCAAGCAGCTCTGCGGTTTCGCGCACCAGGCCGGCCTCGCGGGCTTCGAGTTTCTCGAGGGCATCCCCGGCACCGTCGGGGGCGCCCTGCGCATGAACGCCGGCGCCATGGGCGGCTGGATCTTCGACGTGGTCGAGGAGATCCAGCTCATGACCCGGGCGGGCGAGGTGCGCACGCTGCCCAAAGCCGGGCTGCATGTCGCCTACCGCGAGTGCCGCGATCTGCTCGACGCCATCGCGCTCGGGGCGCTGCTCCGGCCGGCGTCGCGGACCGAGGGCGAGGCCATCAGCCGCCAGATCGACGTCTACCGGCGCAAACGCCACGAGACCCAGCCGCGCGAACCGAGCGCGGGTTGCGTGTTCAAGAATCCGCCGGGCGCCTCGGCCGGGAAGCTGATTGACGAGCTTGGCCTCAAAGGCGAGCGGGTGGGGGACGCCGAAGTGTCGCCGGTGCACGCCAATTTCATCATCAACCGCGGCCAGGCCACGAGCGCGGACATCATCACGCTCATGCGCCGCGTGCGGGAACGGGTGAAGCAGGCCCGCGCCATCACGCTCGAGCCCGAGGTCCTGCTTTACGGCCAAGACTGGAGGGACGTGCTGTGAAACGCCCCGTCCGCCCCATCGCATGAGCCCCGGCCCCTCCACTCCGCCGCATAGCCGCTCGTGGAAGGACATCCGCCAGGGCGTCAGCTCGCGCGCGATGTCACGGGAGGGCCACAAGCGCATGGTGCTCGAAATGGTGAAGCTGTTCGCGCTGGGCGGCGCCATCGTTGCCGGCGTGTGCCTGGCGCTGGGGCTTTTCCAGACGTGGCAGAGCAACCCGGCCCGGTTGCGGGAACCGGGCCACGCCCCGCCGCTGCGGCAGGTGGTGTTCAGCACCGACGGCGTGCTGGACCGCGCGTGGCTCGATCAAACCCTGGCGCTGCCGCGCTCCGCCAGCCTCATGACGCTGGATCTCACCGCGCTGGAGGCCCGGCTGCTGGCCACCGGGCAGGTGCTCAGCGTCGTCCTCCGCCGGCGGTTCAGCGACAACACGCTGGTCGTGACCGTGCAGGAGCGCACCCCGATCGCCCGCCTGATGGTGCAGCTGGGCAACGCCTCGCCGCGCATGCGGCTGGCGGCGCGCGACGGCGTGACCTACGAGGGCGTCGGCTACGACCGGGCGACGCTCGAGCACCTCCCGTGGCTTGACGGCGTCGTCCTGCGACGCACCGGGCTGCGGGGATTCGAACCGATCGCGGGCATGGACGAGGTCGGCACCCTGCTGAGCGCCGCCGAGGGTCTGGTGCCGGAGCTCTGCGCCGGCTGGCGGGTGGTGTCGCTCGCGCGGCTGAAATCCGATCAGGAGCTCATCGTGCGTTCCCGCGATGTCCCCGAGATCGTCTTTAGCACGCGGGTGAGTTTTGCCGGCCAGAAGGTGAATTTTGCCGGCCAGCTCGCGAAGCTCGCCTACATCGTGGATTCCATCCGCATGCACGGCAATCCGCCGATGGCGCGGATCGATTTTTCCGTCGGCAACCAGGTGCCCGTGGAGCTGCAGCAGGCCTTGAACCTGCAGCCGGCGCGCGCGCCGGCGCCCAATGCTTCTTCTCCGTCCCGATTCAAACGTGACTTCTAAGACCAGACTGATCGGTGCCGTCGAGATCGGCACCTCCAAGGTGGCCGTCCTCGTGGGTGAGCTCACGCGGGGCCGCGCCCTCAACATCATCGGCCTCGGCTCCTGCCATTCGCGCGGCGTGATCAAGGGCGGCGTGGTGGACTACAAGGAGGCCAGCGTCTGCACCCACGCGGCGCTGCAGGCCGCGGAGGAGCGGGCGGGCGCGCAGATCGAATACGTCTATCTGGCGCAGACCGGCGCGCATCTGGAGGGCTTCTACAACGAGGCGGCCGTCAACGTGAACGCGGCGGACAACTGCGTCAGCGCGCTCGACATCGACACCGTCTGCCGCCTGGCCCGGGCCAAGGAGCTGCCCGAGGGCCGCGCCGTGGTGCATCACATCCGCCGGCCCTTCCGGCTCGACGGCCGCCTGGTGCCCGATCCCGAGCACCTCGTGGGCCAGCACCTCGAGGTCGGCTACTGGACCGTGCATGGAAGCGAGGCGAAGATCGGCGACAACATTCATGTCATCACCGGCTTCAACCTGCGCGTCGAGGAGCTGATCCTTTCCAGCCTGGCGTCGGGCACGATGGTGACCTCGCCGGAGGAACGGCAGAACGGCGTGCTGGTCCTCGACCTCGGCTCGGGCACGACGGACTTCGTGCTTTACCGGGACGGCGTCGCGCAACTGACCGGCGTCGTGCCCGTGGGCGGCGACCACTTCACCAACGATCTCAGTCTGGGCCTGCGCCTGACCCGGAGTCAGGCGGAGAAGATCAAGCTGCGCTACGGCTCGGCCACGCTGCGCGCCCGCGACAAGCATGAAAAGGTCTGGCTCAACGGCGACTACTCGGTCGGCGACCGGCAGTTCCCGCGGCAGTCGATCGAGCAGATCACCGCCGCCCGCGCCCGGGAGTTGCTCGAGGTGGTCCGCAAAAGGCTGGGTCCGGCGTACGCCCCCGAACACACGCCGGCCGGCGTCGTCCTCACCGGCGGCGCCGCGCGGCTGCCCGGCCTGGACGAGGCGATCGCCAAGGTGTTCGGCGTGACCGGCCGGCTGGGCGAGGCGCCGGCCTGGGTGTCCGACGAGCTGCGCGACCCGGGCTTCAGCACGGTGCTGGGGCTGCTCTATTACGGACTCAGTTCGCAAGCGGCGCAGGCGTCGGCCGCGCGCCTTCCGGGCAGTTTTCTGCAAAGCATCCTGCGCATCTTCCGTCCCCGCTGAGCCATGCAATTCGATCCCAATCACAACGAGCTGCCGCTCACGCACGAGATTCTGACCGACCGGTCCATCGCCATCAAGCTGGTGGGCGTGGGCGGCGCGGGCTCCAACGCCGTCAACCGGCTCAAGATGGAGAATCTCGCTCGGCTCCAGCTCGCCATCATCAACACCGACCTCCAGGCCCTGGCGGCGTCGCCCGTGCCGGACAAGGTACTCATCGGCAGCAGCGTGACGCACGGACTGGGCGCCGGCGGCGATCCGGTGCTGGGGCGGGACGCGGCCGACGCGGACCGCGCGAAGATCGCGGCGGTGGTGAAGGACTGCGACCTGGTGTTCGTGCTGGCGGGCATGGGCGGCGGCACGGGCAGCGGGGCGGCGCCGATCATCGCCGAGATCGCGCTGGAACAGGGCGCGCTCGTCATCGCCTTCGTCACCATGCCCTTCACCTTCGAGGGCGGCCGGCGGTTGAAGCAGGCCGAGGAGGGCCTCGTCGCCCTCCGGCGGGCGTGCGACGCCGTCATTCCCCTCGTCAACGACGTCCTGCTCCAGGAGGGCAGCGACGACACCAGCGTGCGCGACGCCTTTGCCCGGGCGGACGAATGGATCGGCCGCGGCGTGAAATCGATCTGGTCGATGTTGTTCCGCACCGGCCTCATCAATCTGGATTTCGCCACCCTGCAGCAGGCGTTCCAGTCGCGCGGCGGCAAGACGCTCTTCAGCCTCGGGAGCGGCGCGGGGCCGCAGGCGGTCGCGCAGGCGGTCGAGAGCCTCAAGCTCTGCCCCCTGTTGCACACGACCGAGTTCTCCCGCAAGGTCGACCGCCTGCTCGTGAACATCGTCGGCGGCGCGGATCTCACGCTGCCAATGGTCAACGAACTGATGACCGCCGTCACCGATCTGTACGGCAAGGATGCCCATGTCATCATGGGCGCGGTGATCGACGAAAGCATGCCGCAGCGCCTGGAGGTGTGCGTGCTGGGCACGACGGATGTCGGCGGCCGCGGGCTGGTGCAACGGCGGCTGCCGGCCGGCGCCCGGAACGGCGCGACGACCGGCCCGAAGACGCCGGGGTCCCACCCGCCCCAGCCGGTGCCGGGCCCGGCGCCGGCCAAGGAACCCGCGGCGGACGCCGCCGCGAAGGCGGAGCAGAACGAATTCGCGTTCAGCGAGGTCGAGACCCGGGGCTATTTTGACAAGACCGACCGCAATCTCTTCGAGGGCCAGGATCTCGACGTGCCGACCTACCTGCGCAAGGGGATCAAGGTCGCGGTGTAGGCCGGCGCCACGCGGACGGCCCGGAGGGCGGAAACCGATCGGTGCAGGGCCCGCTTGGCAAGGAGCCGGGTTTTTGCACAATGGAGGCCATGTTTGTCGACGAGTGTGTCATCAAAGTGCAGGCGGGCGACGGCGGCCGCGGCTGTGTGAGCTTCCGCCGGGAAAAATATGAACCGTGGGGCGGCCCGAACGGCGGCGACGGCGGCCGCGGCGGCGATGTCGTGCTGGTGGGCGATGACGATACGAACAACCTGGTCGATTACCGGTTTCGCCCGCACTGGAAGGCCGGACGCGGCGGGCACGGGTTGGGGAAGGACTGCCACGGGCCCGAAGGCGATACCGTGGTGCTCAAACTGCCGCTCGGCACGGTCGTCACCAACGAGGAAACGGGGCAGGTGGCGGTCGAGGTCGTCGAGGACGGGCAGCGCGTCGTGCTCTGCCGGGGGGGCAACGGCGGCTGGGGCAACACGCATTTCAAGTCGTCGACCAATCGCGCGCCGCGCCGCGCCAATCCCGGACAGCCGGGCGAGCGCGGCGTGTTCCGGCTGATTCTCAAGAGCATCGCCGACGTCGGCCTGGTCGGCTTTCCCAACGCCGGCAAATCGTCGCTCATCCACCGCTTGACGAAGGCGCGCCCGCGGGTGGCGGCTTATCCCTTCACCACGCTCCATCCGCAGATCGGAGTGGCGGAGTTCGCCGAGGACCTCCGCGCGGCGCACCGGGTGCAGATCGCGGACATCCCGGGATTGATCGAGGGCGCCAGCGAGAACCGCGGCCTGGGCCACCGGTTCCTGCGCCACATCGAGCGTTGCCGCCTGCTGGTGCTGCTCCTCGACATGGCCGGCAGCGACGGGCGGGATCCGCGCGATGATTATGCAACCCTCTTGCGTGAACTGAAGCTGTACGGTCCCGCGCTGCTGGAAAAACCGCGGGTGATCGTCGCCAACAAGATGGATTTGCCCGGGGCGGCCGACCATCTGGCTCGGTTCCGGCGCCGGCATCGGGGAAGGGTTTTGGCGATCTCCTGCGCGACGGGCGAAGGTCTGCCCGATCTGAAAAAAGAATTGTTAAAACGCGTGCTGACCGTGCGCGCCCGAGAAAAAAAGTCGCCTTCACCGACGGCATAAACTATCCCCAGCCAAAATGTCGGAGCACCGCACACTGCTCATGCGCGCCAACCGCCTGCTCGGGGCGGCGCTGGTCGAGGCCAACCTGGTGAAGATCGAGGACCTGGAGGCGGCCAACGAGCGTTTGCTGGAACTGCTGCAGAACGACGCCGAGCGCCAAGCCACGCTGCTGGGGGTGCTGATGTACGAGAAGAAGGTGCTCAGCGAGGATGACCTGCTGCATCATCTGGTCGACAACGACGGCATCGGGCTGATCGACCTCCGCACCTACGACGTGCCGGAGGAGTTCCGCAAGGACGTCGATCTCGGCTCCTGCTGGGCGACGTGGACGGTACCCTTCGACAAGGAGGAGGATTTTTATTCCGTCGCGTCCGCCTACTATCTCAGCCCCGCCGTGCACTCCCATTGGGAGAAGCAACTCGGCACCAACATCCTCTGGTACGCCACCACCCTCGAGGTCATCTCCGATTTTCTGGAGAAGGTGGAAGCAGCCAAGAAGGTTTCGCCCGCTTCCGCACCCGCACCCGCGCCCGCGCCCGCGCCGGTAACCCCGGCGACCGCGCCGCATTCCTAGTCGTCTTCCATGGCACTCGGCAAGGTCCAGCAGCAGATAGTGGGGAAGCTCGAGGACATGAATCGGCTTTCCGCCGAGCAGCAGGAGGCGATCCTGGCCACGCCCGGCGATCTGACGGGCGACGCCTTGGACAAGCTGCTGCAGGACGAATACAAGATCAGCGACTTCCAGCTCCTCGTGGCCAAGGCGCGGGCGCACGGCCTCTCCCCCTTCAACGTCCAGCGGTGCCAGATCTCCACCACGACGTTTGAGCGGATCCCGCAGGATTTCTGCCAGCAGAACGTGGTGCTGCCGGTGGGCGAGGTCGGCAACTACCTGCTCGTCGCGCTGGCCAACCCGTTCGAAGTCGCGATCTCGACGAAGATCCAGGAGATGACGGGGAAGAAGGTGGTCCGCCTCCTCGGCCGCGAGCGGGACATCCGCGACAAGTTCAGCAAGACCCAGCAGGTGGAGGTGCAGTTCAGCGATGTGGTCGAGAAGATCGGCATCGAATTTGGCACGGCGGATGAGATCAAGGAGGAGGACCTCTCCAACGAGGAGTCGGGACCGATCATCGAACTGGCCAACCGGATCATCGAGGACGCGTACTTCGCGGGGACGAGCGACATTCACATCGAACCGTGGGAGAAGGAGCTGGTCGTGCGCTACCGCATCGACGGCGTGTGCCAGGAGAAGCTCCGCCTGCCGATCAAGGTGGCGGGGGCCTTGGTCGCCCGCCTGAAGATCATGAGCAACCTCGACATCGCGGAGCGCCGCCTGCCGCAGGACGGCCGCATCGTCTTCAAGCAGTTCACCAAAAAGAGCATCGACATCGATCTCCGCGTCTCCACCGCGCCGTTGAACCACGGCGAGGGCATCGTCCTGCGCATCCTGGACAAGCAGAAGAGCACGCTGCCGCTGCAGATGCTCGGATTCACCGAGGCCAATCTCGCCATCTACCGCAAGGTCATCCGCCAGCCCTACGGCATGGTGCTGCACTGCGGCCCGACCGGTTCCGGCAAATCGATGACGCTGTATTCGGCGCTCAACGAGATCAGTTCCTCCGAGGTCGTGATCCGCACGGCCGAGGACCCGATCGAATACACGCTGGCCGGCATCAACCAGATGCAGATGCACCGGCAGATCGGGCTGACGTTTGCCGCGGCGTTGCGCTCCTTCCTGCGGCAGGATCCGGACATCATTCTCGTGGGCGAAATCCGCGACCGGGAGACGGCCGAGATCGCGGTCGAGGCCGCGCTCACCGGCCACCTGCTCCTCAGCACGCTGCACACCAACGACGCCCCCAGCGCCATCGCCCGCCTGACCGACATGGGCATCGAGCCATTCATGCTGTCGGCGTCGGTGCTCTGCATTTGCGCCCAGCGCCTCATGCGGCGGGTCTGCAAGAACTGCAAGCAGCCCGTCGAGCCGGAGGGGCGCGA
>CAZAFS010000073.1:0-11216 GCA_964484165.1 uncultured Opitutaceae bacterium
GGCGGCGCCGAGCGGGGCGGGCAGGAGCACGCTGGCGGCGGCCGCGGCCGACACGCCGATGAAATCACGTCGGTTCATCGCCTTCCTTGATGAAGGATCAGAACAGCCGCGTCACGGAAGAATTCTGCGCCGCATCGCGGATGAATCCCGCCGGGGACGGTCCGAGCGCTGCCCCCGGATCATTTGGCAATCAATGGCGCGTGGCTTCAGGCGCAATCAATCGCGGGCCACATGGAACCGGCGCGGAATGGATGGAATCCGGGGTTCCTTTCACGGCCTTGATCGAAGATCCGACAGTGCCGCAGAAACAGGCGTTTGTAACGTATTACGTTACATACTGGATTGGCCGAAGGCGGCTACGATGGGTGACCGTGGTGGCGGGTGGCGGATCGTCAAGGCGGGAGAGGGAAGAACGGAACGGCATTCGGCCGGGCCACTGCAGTTCGGGTGGAGCCGGGGGGGGGCTCCGCGGGGACGACCCCGGATGCGGCGTAAAGGAGTTTGTCGTCGGCCGGACCGTGGTCCAGCGTGGCGGGTTTCCATGGCCGATGTCGCCAAATCCACCGCCTCGGGGCACCGCGGGCTTGCCGCGCTGCTGGCCGCGCTGTCGGCGGTCGGGCCGTTCTCCATCGACGCCTATCTGCCGTCGATGCCCGAGATCGGCCGCGTGTTCGGCGCGTCGCCGTTGCTGGTGCAGCAGACGCTGACGGCCTACCTGGCGCCGTTCGCGCTCATGACGCTGTGGCATGGCGCGATCTCCGACACCCTCGGCCGGCGCCGGGTGACGCTGGTCGGCCTCGCGCTGTTCGACCTGGCGTCGGTCGGCTGCGCGCTGGCCTGGAATATTGAGAGCCTGTTGGTCTTCCGGGCGCTGCAGGGCATGACGGCTGGTACCGGCATGGTGGTGGGGCGGGCCATCGTGCGCGACGTGCTGGACGGCGCCGAGGCGCAGCGGCTGATGTCGCAGGTGACGCTGGTGTTCGCGGTGGCGCCCGCGGTGGCGCCGGTGCTCGGCGGCTGGCTGCACGTCTGGTTCGGCTGGCGGGCGGTGTTCGCCTTCCTGGTGCTGTTCACGACCGGCGTCGGGGTGCTGTGCTGGCGGCTGCTGCCCGAGACGCTGCCGCAGGATCGGCGGCAGCCGCTGAGCTTGCGCCATCTGGCCCGGTCGTACCGGGAGGTGCTGACGACGGCGCCATTCGTCGCGCTGTCCGTGGCGGTCACGTTCAATTTCGCGGCGGTGTTCATCTACATCGTGTCGGCGCCGGAGTTCCTGCTCAACGAGCTGCACGTGGGGGAGACGGGCTTCCTGTGGCTGTTTGGCCCGGCGACGGCCGGCATCGTGGGCGGCGCCTGGCTGTCCGGCCGGGTGGCCGGCCGGCTCCCGCGCTGGCGGACGGTGATCTGGGGTTACGGCATCATGATCACGGCGGCCGGGGGCAACCTCGTGCTCAATCTGTTGGTGCCGCCCGGAGTGCCCTGGAGCGTGCTGCCCGTGTTCGTCTATTTCACGGGGTCGGCGCTCGCCATGCCGAGCCTGACGCTGATGGCGCTCGACCTGTTTCCCGCGCAGCGCGGGATGGCCTCGTCCTGCCAGGGCTTCGTGCAGACGACCGGCAACGCGCTGGCCACCGCGGTGGTGGCGCCGCTGGTGTGGGGCTCGACTCTGACGCTCGCGGCGGGCGAGGCGGTGCTGCTGGCCCTGGGGGTCGCCAGTTACCTGCTCTATTTGCGCATCAGCCGGCCCGGGCCTGGAACGGTGCCGCGCGCCTGACGCCGGCGCAGTCCCGTCGGCGCGGGATCACGGCGCGTGGTAGTGCGCCAGCCGCGGCAGCAGCCGCGCAAAGCAGCGCGCCGTGCGATGGAGGCTGCGCACGTACACAAACTCGTTCGGCGAATGGATGTTGGCGTCGTTGGTGGACGCCCCGTACATGATGGCCGGTGCGCCCAGCACCTCCTGGAAGATGGGGAGCACGGGGATGGACCCGCCCACCCGCGTCTCCAACGGGGCGACGCCATACACCTCGGTGAGCACCTCCGCCGCCAGGCGGTTGGCGGGATGCGCCGCGGGCAGGAAATAGGGCATGGACCGCCCGCCCGCGCGGGTCAGCGTGGCGCGGACTCCACGGGGCGTGTGTTTCTCGACGTGGCGCCGCAGGAGCTCGAAAATGCGATCCGGATCCTGGTTGGCCACGAGACGGCAGTGAATCTTGGCATGCGCTTCGGCCGGAATCACCGTTTTAGGTCCGGGGCCGGTGTGCCCGCCCCACAGGCCGTTGATCTCGAGGGTGGGCCGGATCCAAGTGCGCTCGAACATGCTGAAACCCGGTTCGCCGTGCAGCGCAGGCACGCCGAGATCCGCGGCGCAGGCGGCCTCATCTGCGGGCACGCGGGCAATCTCCTCCCGCTCGCGCGGCGTCAACGGCAGCACGTCGTCGTAAAAGCCCTCCACCGCGATCCGCCCGTCCGGCGCGCGCATCGAGGCGAGCAGGCGGGCGGCGGCCTCGAGCGGATTCAACACCGCGCCGCCCCACAGGCCCGAGTGCAGGTCGCGATTCGGTCCGGTGACGTGGAGATCCGCGCCGCAGCCGCCCCGCAGGCTCAGCACGGTCTGGGGCTGGTCCGCCGACCACTGGCCGCCGTCGGCGCTGACCACCAGATCGCAGGCAAACCGGGCGCGCTCCCGCGCCAGGAAGGCGTTGAAGTGGGGGCTCCCGACCTCCTCTTCGCCCTCGATGCAGAAGCGGAGGTTGACGCCGAGGCGCCGGTCGGTCGCCAGGATGGCCTCGGTTCCGGCGATGGCCGCCAGCACGCCGCCCTTGTCGTCCGAGGCGCCGCGGCCGAAGATCTTCCCGTCACGGACCGCGGGCTCATATGGCGGCGAAGTCCACAAGGCGAGCGGCTCGGGCGGCTGGACGTCGTAGTGGCCGTAAACCAACACGGTCGGCGCCCCCGCCGCGTGCAGCCAGTCGGCATAGACCACCGGATGGCCCTCGGTCGGGAGCACGGCGACATGCTCGAGGCCGGCGCGGCGCAGACGGTCCGCCACCCAGTCTGCCGCGCGGCGGATGTCGGGCGCGCAGGCCGGCGATCCGGACTGGCTGGGGATGCGGACGAAGTCCTTCAGCTCCTCGACGAGCCGGGATTCATGCTGCGCGAGATATTCCTCTGGAGTCTGGGGCATGCCCGAAACATGAAGCGAATCCGCGGCCCGGCAAACCCATTGCGCGGTTCGCGCCGCGCGGCGTGGCCTTCGCCGGGACCACCGACCCCCGCCGGCAATCCGGACGGACGGATCGCTGGCGGGCTAACGGCCCTGGCCCGCAGCGAAAGTCCACGGTCAACTGCGACGGTGGGACCGCCCGTATGGGTGGCGGGCGGTCCTGGTCGCGGGGCAATGGGGCCGCGGGAGAATTGCCGGGCCCGAGGCGGACCGAGGTAACAACGAGGGCCGCGAACGGTGGCCTTAGCGGCTCTTCTTGGCCGCGGCTTGCAGGTCGGCGATCTGCTTCTGGGCTTGGTCCAGTTTCGCTTGCAGGTCCGCAGAGCGCGCCGTTTCGTCCTTCAGTTGCGCCTGCAGCTGGGCGGAGCCAACTTTGGCCTGATCCAACTGCGCCTGCAGCTTGGCGGAGCCCGCCTTGGCTTGGTCCAACTGCGTCTGCAGCTTGGCGGAGCCCGCCTTGGCTTGGTCCAACTTTGTCTGCAGGTCGGCGGCGCCGGCCGTGGCTGCAGCCAATTGCGTCTGCAGGTCGGCGGCGCCGGCCTTGGCCGCAGCCAACTGCGTCTGCAGGTCGGCCGTGCCGGCCTTGGCCTGGGCCAGTTGCGTCTGCAGCTTGGCCGCACCGGCCTTGGCCTCAGCCAATTGCGCCTGTAGTTGGGCCGTATCGCCCTTGGCTTGGTCCAGTTGGGTCTGGGTGTCCGCGACCTTGCCATTAAGATCGCTGACCTTGGTTTTGCAGATGACTGCGCCAACTACGACGAGGACGGCGAGAATTAGCGCAATAATCCACGCGACGATGCTTTTTTGGGGGGACGGGGGTGTGACTGTGTCTGTCATGTTTGGGGGTGAGTTGACTGCTATGCTTGCCGGTGCGGTCGCGATCCTACCGCTTCGTCTGGGAGGCTCAAGCTGAGATTGGCTCGATCCGGGCCGCCGGGCGGTATCCTTCCGGGGCGCAGGGCGAGGCGGCCACGCAACGCGAGCCAGGCGGCGGCAATTGATGTCAGCGGAGGGCGGCGCCGGGGACGTGGCGCGCGCTTCACGGATCATGGAAGACCAGACACCCGGGCCGACCGCAGCCGCCCCGCAAGCGGGGGATTCGTCCGTGCGGGAATTATTTCTCCGCGGCGAAGACCAGGTAGCTGTGCGGCAGGACGTCCAGGTGGAACGACGTGCGCGGCTCCTCCCCGGCCGGGCGCCGCGGCCACGGACTGGCCGGCGTCTCCTGGCCCGCGAGTTCCTCGCGCGTGACCAGATTGCGCAACCTGGTGAAACCGCCGGCCAGGGACACCTTCACCTCCACTTCATGATCCAGGTACGATTCGACGATGAAGGTGTGGTTGTCGTAGGCGAACAGGGCGACCTGGCTGGGTCCGTCGAGCCGGATGAAGAAACCGTGCATCACCACGTTCTTGATGGCGCTGGTGACCTCGGGCGGCAGGAAGTACAGGTTGCGGAAGTTGTCCGGAATCGTCCACACGTACAGCACCCCCCGGGCATAGCGGTCCATGAGCAGGAGCGGGTAGCCGTTGCCGCTTTCGCGGGCGCTGACGAGCGCCCACGCATCGTTGGTCAGGAAGCGGATCTGCGGGAAGAGGATGCCGCGGCCGCCGCTTTCCTCGCCCACGACGGCGCGGCTGCCGGAGCCGAAGCCGGTGGAGTAATCCTGCGCCAGCACCTTGTGGTCGGTGTATTCCAGTTCGACGATGTCCTCGATGCCCTTGCCCTGGAGGGCGTGCAGCAGGCCGGAGGTGATGATGACGGACTTGCCCGCCTCCAGCTGGCCCTTGATCCTGGCCACGAGGTCGGGATCGAACCTGGCGCACTCGGTCAGCAGCACGACATCGGCATCGGCGGGAAAGGTGGAATGCAGATCGATCGGAATGCCGAGCATGCCGAGGTAGTTGTGGAGGAAATCCTCGCCGGAGGAGTGGTGGGGTTTGTAGCTCTGGATGCCGATCGGCCGGCCGAGCTGGCCGAGAAAGGTGTCGACCTGCTCGAGAGCGGCGCCGGCCACGCCCGCCATGGTGGGCGGCGGCGCATCCGTCGCGCCGCCGGACCAGGGCGGCGGCACAATTTTGAAGTAATCGAAGCTGGTGGGCAGGGTCTGCCACGGCCGCTCGCCCGGCTGGACGGGCTGCAGCAGCGCGGCCCAGTTGAAGAGGGTGATTTCGCGGGGCCGGGCAAAGAGCGTGTCCCAGAGCTGCTCGGCGTAGCGATCGAGATAGCGGATGCTGAACGTGTCGATCCAGCCGCCGCCATTGCGCCCGGGCGCGATGTTCTCGAAATAGCGGAAGATCTGGTAGCTCTCGTACTGCTGCAGGAACTGGTCCGTCATGCCCGGATCGCGGGTTTCGGTGCCCGTGTAGATGCCGTCGAAGAGGCGCGGCTCCCGGTCGAGGTCGAAGCCGAGGCCCTGGAAGTGCTCGTACCAGTTGGGGAACTTGATGATGATCTTGACCCGCGGATTCACCGCCCGGGCCGGCTTGAGGATGAGGTTCTCCGCGGCCTCGTTCATCAAATCGAGACGGAACTGCGTCCAGCTCCGGCTGCCCTTGGCGGCGATGTCGGAATCGTACTTCGTGGTGACGAAGAAAAAGTCGTCGAGGATGATCTCGTCGAAGTGACGGGCGGTGAGCTCGGCGACGCGCGTAATGAACTCGCGGTCCGCCGGGTTCGTGTAGCAGAACGAGCGGAACTGGCCGTTGTTGTTGTCGGAGTACGTGATGCCGCCCGCGACCCGCACCCCATGGTCCGTGAAGAACTTCTTCAGGTCCTCGAGCGTTTTCTCGTCGGCCATCAACCGGTCGCGCTCGGACTCGATGTAGACCTTGTCGATCTTCACCTGGCGGCTGATTATCTCCCATTCGCGCTGCAGGATCGCGGGATCGGCCAGCCGGCGGACGACGCCCGCCGGAAGGTAGACGGCCACGTCGAAGTTCTGGTAGTTGCGGGCCATGGCGCTGGTGAGGGGCAGCAGCAGGCTGCACAGCAACGTGCGGGAAAGCGAGCCGGCGGGAGCCGCGGGGGCGGAAGGAGGACCGGGCGGAGGATTCATCGGCGGGGAGGATTGACGCGGTTTCGACGGTGCGCAACGCGGCAGTCGCGCCGTCGCCGGCACGGCCGGTCCGGGGGCGGCGCCGCCCTCACGGGAGGGCGAGGGCGGCCTGCAGCCGGGTCAGCATGTCGCGGGCCGCCTCGAAATCGGGCCGGATCCGCACCGCCGCCTCAAATTGTTGCCGTGCCTCCGGCAGCCGGCGCAGCCCGATCAGCGCGTTGCCCAGGTTGTAGTGCGCGTCGGCGTAGTCGGGATTGAGGCGCAGCGCTGCCTGATACTGGGCGACCGCCTCATCCCACCGGCCTGACTCGGCCAGGGCGATGCCGAGGCTGCCGTGCGCGATGGCGGACCCGGTATCGAGTTGGACGGCCTGTTCGAGGTGGGCCAGTGCCGCGGGCAGTTTGCCCGCCTGGGCCAGGGCGATGCCAAGGTTGAGCTGGGCGCCCATGTGCTGGGGGTCGAGGCGCACCGCCTCCGCATACTCGGCCGTGGCTTTGTCCGTCCGGCCGCTCGCGGCCAGGGCCAGCCCGAGGTTGAAATGGGTGTCGGCCCGGTTGGGGTCGATGCGGAGCGCCTGCTCGAAACACGCCACGGCCTCCGCCACCCGGTTCGTCTTGAACAAAGCGACGCCCAGATCGCACTCGGCTTCGACATAGTCGGGTTCGAGCCGCAGGGCGTTCTGGTAACGCGGGATCGCTTCGGCCGGCCGGCCCAGCTTGAAGAGGGCGACGCCGCATTCGTACTCGGCCGGGGCCAGCGTGGGCATGAGGCGCAGGGCTTCGCTGAAATGTGCCAACGCCTCCTGCGGCCGGTGCATCTCGAGCAGCACGAGGCCCAGCTGGTAGTGCGCCGGATAGAGGCGCGTGTTGATCTGGAACGATCGCGTGAATTCCGCCGCGGCTTCGCTCAGGCGGTTCATCCGGGCCAACAGCAGCCCGAGATTGAAATGATTGGACGCCAGGTCGGGGTCGATCTGGCGCGAAACCTCGAATTGGTGCATGGCCTCCTGAAACCGCCCCCGCGCGAAGTAGGCGGTCCCCAGGCTGCTCTGGGCGATGGCGCTCCCGGGGCTCTTCGCCACGGTGTCCTGCCACAGGCTGAGGTCGCTTTGGTAGACCCGGTTGCGCCGTTCGGTCAGCACCCCGGCCACGACGGCCAGCGCGAGGAAGATCGCCATGCTGTGCCGCCCCAGCCGCGCCACCACCGCGCCCACGATCAGCGCGATCACCGCCGCCAGCGGCAGGTACATCCGGTGCTCGACGATCATCTGGATCGACCCCGGCACGAGGCTGGTCGGGGCGAGGATCGCAAAGAACCACGCGCCCAGAAAGCCCCACACCGGCCGGCGCCACAGCGCCACCAGCGTCGCCGCCGCCAGGGGCACGACGAGCAGGGCGTAGGGCGCCGCGTCCGCGGGGCCCATCCAGAAGGTGCCGTATTCGAACACCAGCGGGTGCGGCCACACCGCCAGCTGCAGGTACCGGACGACCGCTGCGAATTGCGTGAACCAGTACGCCCACGGCGAAATGCCGACGTTGAATCCGGCCGTGCCGCCGCGGTTCCAGCCCGTGCCCGCCACCAGCCAGAGCAGGGGCAGCCAGGTCGCCGCCAGCGCCAGGTGCAGCCAGCGGCGGCGGCGCCAGGCTTCGCGGAAAGTCCCGGCCGCAAACGTCCGGTCGTAGAGCAACACCAGCACCGGCGCGATGGCCGTCACCTCCTTCGTCCCCATGCCGCACAGGCACGCCGCCACCGCGAGGATCTGCCAGCGCCGCGGCCGCGGGGAGTCGACGGCGCGGATGAAGCCATAGAATGTCAGCAGAAAGAACAGCCCCATCAGCGACTCCGTGCGCTGGATGACGTAGGTGACCGCCTCGGTCTGCAGCGGGTGCAGGGTCCAGAGGAGAGCGACGGTGAAAGCAAATAGCGTGGCAGTCGATTGTAGGGCGGCATCGCCGAATGCCGCCGGTTTTGGATCTTGTGGCGGGGTGCGGCGACCCCGCCCTACAGCGATCAGCGCCTGCGCTGAGCGCAGTTGCAGCGTGCGCCGCACGATTCCGAACAGCGTCAGGCCCGCGAGGACGTGGATGAGCAGGTTGAAGGCGTGATAACCCCACGGCTCAAAGCCGCTCACCGCGTAGCTGAGCGCGAGCGACAGGTTGAGCACCGGCCGGCCGCTGACGGTGATCCCGTAGCCGCCGGTGGGGGACAGCACCTCCCGGATTGGCCAGAGGTGGAGGATCGATGGGTTGTCGGTGATGGACGGGATGTCGTCGAAAAAGAACGGGACTGCGAACGTGTTGTGGTACGCGGCGAGCGCGGCCAGCACCAGCAGTCCGGCGCAGACCAGGACAGCGGCGCGCGCGGACGGGTCGGAGGGATGGGGCTCGGGCATCACCCCAACGCTAGCCGGCGGAAGGAAGGCGGGTCAAGGGTGCCCCCGGCGCGGCGCCTTCAGGGCCCGGCGCCGGCCGCGATCGCCTCGGCCTGGCGGAGGCCGGCCCGGGCCATGTCGTCGTCCGGCCGCAGGCGCAGCGCCGCCCGGTACTCGCTGATCGCCTCCGGCAGGCGGCCCAGCTGGAGCAGGGCGTTGCCGAGATTGGCGTGCGCGTCCTCGTTGTCCGGATCGAGTTGCAGCGCCTGCCGGTACTCCGCGACGGCGTCCGGCAGGCGACCCGTCATGGCGTAGAGGGTGGCGAGGTTGACGCGAGCGGGGGCCGCGCGGGGATTGAGGCGCAGCGCCTGCTGGAGGTGATCGATCGCCGCCGGCAGGTTGCCCTGCCGGGTGAGGGCAATCGCCAGGTCGGCGTGCGCCCGGGGGAAGGTCGGCTTGAACCGCAACGCCCGCTCGAAGTGCTCCACCGCCGCCGGCAGTTGTCCGGCCCGCAGAAACAGGGCGCCGGCGCCGTAGCATTTCTCGGCGTGGCGGCCGACGCTCGCGAGCAGGTTGAGGGTCACGGAAACGACCAGCAGTGCAATCCAGCCGCCGCGCACCGCGCGCCGCCAGCCCCGCCGCGGCGGCGCGGGCCAGCCTGGCCGGTCTGCGAGCGCGCGCTCCATGCCGAGAACACCCACCACGGCCAGCAGAACCAGCGGCGGCAGGAATTCGATCTCATAGCGCGTGCTGGTGGTGTAGAACAGTCCGATGACCGCCGCGCTGGTCGCGAAGAGCGCGGCCACGGCGGCGAGGAACCGGCGCAGGGGGAGCCGCGCCTCCAGCGGCCGACGCCGCCAGGCCAGCGGCGCCGCCAGAGCCAGCCAGACCAGCGGAATGTTGGTCAGGACCGCCACGGGAAACTCCACGACCTCGACGTGTCCCGCCGGCAGCGGCGGCGCGATGGGCTCGTCGACGAAGGGAAAGGCGCGGGTCCAGCGCATGGGCTCAAGGAAATACAGGCGGAGATTGAACCAGAGGTAACCGAGGCTGAAATGCTGCACCTGGGCCTGCCGGTCGCCGGCCAACTGGAAGCGCTGGCCGAACTCAAACGGATTGCCAAAGCGCCGCTGGTTGTAGAGCAACAGGCCCAGGCCGACGACGGTGATCGGGACGATGGCGGCCGGCAGCAGATGCCACCACCGGCGGGTCGCTCCGGCCCCCGGTCCGGCTGCGGCAACCGCGGGCACGAGCAGAATGACGGCACCGAAAAGCACGGAGGGGCGCGAGGCCAGGGCCAGCCCGTAGGCGAGGCTCGCCGCGACCAGCCACCAGCTTCGCCGTTCCGGTTCGTGCAACGCCTTCCAGACGGCGGCAAGCGCCAGCGTGGTCAAAGCGTAGGCGCAGCTGATCGGCACCTCGTAGAAACTGGGCCGCTGCAGCATGACCGGCACGCCCGTCGCCAGGCCGAGGGCCAGCAGGCCGGCGGCCACCACGCCCACGCCCGCGTCCGGAAAATACCTCCGCCACAGCGCCCGCAGCAGCCACGCGGCGGCGAGGAAACCGAGCGCGCAGAAGATCACCACCGCATATCGTTCCGGGAGGTGGTGACCGGTCAGCGCGACCCACGGCCAGAAGAGCACGAGCGCGGGAACCGGCCCAAAATAGAGATACAACCGGCCGCGAAAATAGCTGGTGTCGTGCAAGCCGATCGGCGGCGACCGATAGACGGCGTTGGCGACCGGATCGTACGGATCGGCGATTTGCGGGAGTCCCGGCGGGATTTCCCGCTGCAGGTTGAGTTGTCCGGCGCGAAATCCCTCGGTCAGCAGGTTGTAGTGTTCCGCCGCCGCCGGCGGCGGGGCAAATTCCGCGCCGTGCCGGCCGGCCATCCAGCCCAGCAGGCCGATCACGAGGGCGCAAACGGTGCCCAAGATGACTTGCTGACACCAGCGGGGCGTCCGGGTCCCGCCAACCGCCGATCGATCGTCTGGAGGATTTGCCGCCATGAAGTCAGAGGGGTCACGAAAGATGCATCGGAGGGAGTGAGATCCACGCAGCGTTACGGCGTCCGTTTCGCCTCCGCCTGCAGGGCGTGCGCCAGCCGCAGGTTCTCCTGCACCGAGGGGTTGTCGGGCTGGAGCCGGAGGGCGTCCTCGTAGGCCGCGATGGCGTCGTCCAGCCGCCCGAGCATCATCCACGCGTTGCCCAGATTGTTCCGGGCGAGCACGTCGCGGGGATCCAGGCGGATGATCGCCTGATATTCGGCGATGGCGTCGGCGAAACGTCCCGCCTCGGCGAGCGCGTTGCCGAAGGCAAAGCGGGCGCGGATGAAGCCGGGTTTGAGCCGCACGGCCGCGGCGTAATGCCGCAGGGCGGCGGGACCGTCGTCCTTGCCCATGAACACGCCGGCCAGGGCGTATTCGGTCTCGGCCCGGTCCGGCTCGACGCGCAGCGCAGCTTCGTAATGCGCGATGGCCTCATCCGGACGCCCCGCTTTAACGAGGGCGGCGCCCAGGTTGACCTGGGTGTCGGCCGCGTCGGGCTCGACGCGCAGCGCGGCCTCGTAG
>CAZAFS010000074.1:0-10926 GCA_964484165.1 uncultured Opitutaceae bacterium
GGCTCGCCGGCGTCCGGGCAAAGAAGTTGAAGTCGCCATTGACGATGGCATTCGCCAAGTGCGTGTTATTGATCACACCCGGGTTGGAGTAGTTCTCTACGATCCGGTTGTACGTGCCCGCCAGCTCCCAAGACCAGTCGGGTGTGATCTGCCCCTTAAGGCCGCCGACCGCCCGGATGCTGTTGTCGTCGTTCAAGTACTGCCGGGGGTTCCCCACCAGACGATTGCGAGCCGTGACCGCGACATTGAACGGATTCCCGTACAGGCCGGCGGGAATCGAGCTCCCACCCGCCCCCGGAAAGGAGCCGGCCGGCAGCGCCGCCAGCGCGCTCGAGTTGATCGGCTGCCCGTTGATCTGCGAAAACGTATTCGTGTGGACGTACATGATGTCGCCGAATGCTTTCAGGCTGTCGGTGATCTTGTGCTCCCAGGCGAGGGTCATGCCTTCGCGCTCATTGGCGACGGTCTGCGTCACATATTGCGACAAATTGAAGAGCGTGAACTGCTGGCCTTGGGTCCGGGGGCCGGAGTAGGTGCCATTGGACACCAGCGTGGCCGCCGGCAGGCCGCCGGCGGACACCGGAGGGGCAGCCAGGCTGGGATCGAGATAATAGTAGCTGGAGCCGACGTTCACCGAGCCGGCGAACGTGGGGGTGCCAAAAGTCGTGGCGGAATAAGGCCGCTCATAGTTGAAGATCGGGTCGACCTTCACCCATTCGGCGGAGAGCGTCATGCTGGTCTTGCCGTTGTCGACGCCACCCACGATGTATCCCGACCGTTCGGCATAATGACCCTGGTCCGTCGACCAGCCGTAGCGGCCACCCATCTCAAAACCCTCATAGTTGGTCTTGAGGATGATGTTCACCACGCCGGCCACCGCATCCGTGCCGTAAATGGCGGACGCGCCATCGGCTAGAATCTCGACACGGTCGACCGCCGCCACCGGGATGAGGTTCAAGTCCACGAACTGGAAGTTGCCCTGTGCATCGGCGGGATTGTACGCCGCCCGGCGCCCGTTGATGAGCACAAGGGTGCTGGTGTTGCGCAGCGCCAGTTGCGAGCCACCCTGCGTGAAGCCGCTGGAAATGTTCGCGTTGCTGCTGCCCAGGTTGCCGTTGCCGCTGAACTGCGGCACCGTCTTGCGCAAGACCTCGAGCAGGCTGTTGTCGTTGCCCGAGTTCTGGATGGCCGTGGCGTCCACGCTGATGACCGGGATGGCAACCGAATTGGCGGCCGGCGGCAGGTAGGAGCCGGTAACCACATACTTTTCCATCTTCACCGTGCCGCTGGTGTCGGGTGCCGGAGCGGAGGTTTGGCCGACCACGATACTGGGCAGAGCCGCGCCAACAATCAGCGCAAGCGCCGCCCGGAGCTTCCTTACGGAATTCAGGTTCATTTGTGTTATCAGTTGTGCTTTGGTTGGTAAGAATTTGTGGACTAAGCCCACCCAATGTTCTCTTAGAATCGGAGAATAAGCACGGCTTTTGCCAGTATGCAATAATTATGTTAAATCGCCTATTATTCGCGTCGATTGGCTAATATTGGACGTTGTAAAGATATCATTGAGGTGCACAACCTGCTGCAGTCGTTCCATTTGCTCGCTCGCCTCGCCGGGCCGCTTCGCTTGAGATCCGCCTGCGACATTCGATGAAAGAGATTCTGCAGATTCTGAATGCCCTGTCCTCGCTGCCGCCCGGCGGCGCGGCCCTGGCGACCCTGGTCCAGGTCGAAGGCTCGTCCTACCGGCGGCCCGGCGCGCGGCTGTTGCTGTCGGCCGGGGGCCAACCTTGCGGATCCATCAGCGGGGGCTGCCTGGAGGACGATGTGATCGGGCACGCCCGCGAAGTGCTCGCCAGTGGCGTCGCCAAGGCGGTCACCTATGACACCACCACCGAAAACGATCTCGTTTGGGGCGTGGGCCTGGGCTGCCACGGCGTGGTCCAGGTGTTGATCGAAAAACTCGGCGCGCCGCCGCCGTGGGCGGCCGTCCTGCGGGAAAACCTCCGCCGCCGGGTACCGACCGAGCTGGCGGTGGTCTGGCGGTCCCCCGATCCCCACCTGCTTGGAACCCGACTTGCTGCGGAGCTTGTCGCGCTACCGGCGACTGCGCTCATTGGCGGGCACGCGCGCCCAAGTAGCGCAGGCTTCCAGCCTGCATCCAAAATCGGTGGGCAGGCAGGGATGCCAGCGCCACCCCTGAAGCCGCAATCCGAGCCAAATACCGAGGTGTTTCGTCAAGTCATCGCGCCGCCGGTCCCGCTCGTCATCTTCGGCGCCGGGAACGACGCCCAGCCTCTCGTGCGTCTGGCCCGGGAACTCGGCTGGCAGATCACCGTGGTGGACCCGCGTCCCGCCCTGGCCACGGCCGCCCGTTTTCCGGATGCCGACTCCGTCGTGATCGCGCGCCCGGAGGAGGCACCCGCCCGCCTGGCCCTCGGCCCCGACACGGTCGCCGTGGTCATGACCCACCACTACGCGCACGATGTGCCGTTGCTCCGCCACCTGCTGTCCCGTCCCCTCGCCTATCTCGGCCTGCTTGGGCCCAAGGCGCGCGCCGAGAAGATTCTTGCCGACCTCGTTGCCGACGGCCTCTCCCTGCCTCCGGAAACGCGTTCACGCCTGCATGCGCCGGTCGGGCTCGATCTGGGCGCCGGCACGCCCGAGGAGGTGGCGCTCGCCATCGTCGCGGAGATTCAGTCCGTGCTGGCCGGCCGCGACGCGCGGCCGCTCCGGGAACGCCGCCGGCCGATTCATGGCTGAGTCGCTTCACTTTGGCGCGGTGCTTCTGGCCGCGGGCGCTTCGACGCGCATGGGCGAGCCGAAGCAACTGCTGCGGCTCGACGGCCGCACGCTGCTGCGGCGCACGGTGGACACGGTCCTCGCGTCGCCGGCCTGGCCGGTGGTCATCGTGCTGGGCGCGCGGGCGGAGGCCATTCGGCCCGAAGTCGCCCGGCTGCCGGTCCTCGTCGCCGACAATCCCGACTGGGCGGAAGGCCTGGCGTCGTCCATCCGGGCCGGCATCCGGGTGCTCGATTCGTTTTCGCTTTCGCTCGAGGCCGCGGTGCTCGTATTGGTCGACCAGCCGGGACTGTCGACCGGCAGCGTCACCCGGCTGGCGGACGAGCACCACCGCACCGGCAAGACGATCGTGGCGGCGCGGTATGACAATCATCCCGGTCCGCCGGCCCTGTTTGCGCGGCGGCATTTCCACGAGTTGCTGGAGCTGCACGGCGCCGGCGGCGCCCGGCCGCTTTTCGCGCGCCACGCCGACGCGCTCGCCACCCTTGATTTTCCCGAACTCGCCGCCGACCTTGATACTCCCGCCGACTACCAGGCCTACCTGCACCGTCGCCCCTCCTGACCAATGATCACAACCATGACTGCAGCACCCCGCCCGGCCCTCCGCCGGCTCCTGTCCGGCCTGCTCCTGTTCTGCCTTCCGGTGGCGGGCCGCGCACAAAATCCACCCTCACCAGCCGGGCGCGCCGCGCTCAAAGCCGAACTCGTGCAGACCGAAGCCGATTTCTGCGCCATGGCCCGCGACCAGGGCATCCCGGCCGCCTTCGCCCACTTCATCGCCCCCGACGGCGTGCTGTTTGACGCCGACCCGCAGCAATACCGCGGCGCCGCCGCCGTGGCCCGGCGCTACGGCGATTCCCGCCCCTCCGGCATCCTTACCTGGACGCCGTCGTTCGTCGACGTGGCCGCCTCGGGCGACCTCGGGTACACCTGGGGCCGTTACGAATACCGCGCCACCGGGCCCGACGGCCAGCCGCGCACGGCGACTGGTTACTTCCTGACCATCTGGAAGCGACAGCCCGACGGCACCTGGCGGTTCGTCATCGACAACGGGGCCGCCGACCGGCCGGCCCCGCCCAAGCCCGAGGCACCCAAGCCTGCCGCCCAACCGGACGACAAGCGCCAGCCCTGAGTCCATCCCGGCGGTCAGGGCAGCCTGGTTTCCTCGATTTTCTTCGCCTGCGCCGCCCGGTAGTCGTCGAGCGCCTGGCGGATCTTCGCGTCGCTGAGGCCCAGGATGGCGGCGGCGAACAGGGCGGCGTTGATTGCGCCGGGTTTCCCGATCGCGAACGTCGCCACCGGCACGCCGCCCGGCATCTGCACCATCGAGAGCAGGGAATCGAGGCCCTTGAGCGAGGCCGACTCCATCGGCACGCCGAGCACCGGCAGCGGCGTCAGCGCCGCCGCCACGCCGGCCAGATGCGCCGCCCCGCCCGCCCCGGCGATCACGATCTTCAGGCCGCGCTCGCGCGCCGTCGTGCCCCACTCGTACATCAACCGCGGGGTGCGGTGCGCGCTGATGACGCGCTTTTCATAGGCCACGCCGATGGTCTCCAGCGTCTGCGCCGCGTGCTGCATCGTCTCCCAGTCCGAGGCGCTGCCCATGATGATGCCAACCAGTGCGTGTGCCATAGGCTGTAGGCTGTAGGCGATAAGCGCCGCGCTGGGCAAACGAAAAGGCAGGGCCGCAGCCCTGCCTCGCTGGTGGCGCAACACTTGTCGCTTCTTCAAATCAGCGACACGCCCTTGGGCACCTTCACCACGACCGTCCCGGCAATCTTGTCGTGCCACGACTGCTTTTCGCCGTCAAAGGCCACCCAGATGAAGCCGAGGCCGATGACGATGAGCGAGAGGAAGCAGCTGAGCGCCCGCACGACCGTCGCGGTCCAGTCCAGGGGGCGGTCGTCCAGGCGCACCACCTTCAGGTGAAAGATGCTGCCGCCCACGGTGGTCCCGCGCAGCTTCCACATGACGGCGCCGTAGGTCGCGAGCAGCAGCAGGCACAGACTCCCGCTGAAATGCACCCAGGGGATCAGCCAAATGACGAGGCGGCACAGAATGACGTCGATAACCAACGCACACAGCCGGATCCAGAAGCCGGCGTGCGGCAGGGTGACGGCGGACATGACCGGAGGCGGCAGCGGTGCGCCGCCAGCGGCCGCGTCGGAACCGGGCGCGGGCGCGAAACCGGAGACCGGCGGGATCGCGGTGGCTGCCAGTCCGGCCGCACCCGGCGCGGGCTTGGCCCCATTGCGGCGCATGCCGAGAATCAGGGTGAAAACCACCGCGCCGAGGCCGAGCACCCCGATCAACCCGAAAACAATCAGGGCCAGGATGGGCACGAGATAGAGCAAGGTCACCATGACGCCGCCGATCAGCACCGCCACGGCGGCGTGCGAGAACAGACCGCCGCCGAACAGGCCGGTGATGCGCCGACCAAACCATGCCAGCATGACAACGCGCCCGAAAACCTTCGCTGCGGTCAGGCCGATGAAGAGGAACGGAATCACCAGCACCCCGATTCCGGTGATCGCCAACAGCACGGTGACCAGCGGGATCGCCAGTATCGTCAGCAGGGACGCCAGAATGGTGAAGCCCGGCCGCTGCTCAAGCGTCTCGGCGCATTTTTCGGTGCCCCGCGGGAAGATCAGCGCCAGCAGCACATACAGTCCGAGGAACGCCGCCGCCACGATCCACGCCCAGCCCGTCCCGCTGGCAAACGAAAGCAGGCGGCCCTTGAGCAAAGCCGAGGTCAGCCAGGCCCGCAGCCAGCCGAACCCGGGAAACCGGTGGCCGAGCGAGATCGCCTGCACGCCGCCGTGGACCACCGCCGCGGGATCGCGATGCAGCGTGCCGCCGATCATGACCACCTGGCCGTGGACCACGGCCTCGGGGCCGAGATCGACATTGCCCATCACCGCCACCACATCGCCGCCCACCGTGCCGTTGACGTGCACGTCTCCCAACACCGCCACCGCCGCATCGCCCACCGAGCCGTTGACCGTCGTGGTGCCAAGAATCGAAACCGCGGCGTCGCTGGCGCGTCCGTCCACGGTGGTGCTGCCCAGGATTGAGACGGCCGCGTCGGCCACTTCATCCTTATCCACGTGGGAGTCATGGCCGATGGACACCTTGGCGTTGTCGCCCGAACCTGACACATGGTGCATCCGCGGGGCCTTTTTTTCCGCCGGCCCGACTTCGCCCGTGGGTTTCCCGCCTGCCGGCGCCCCTTCCGCATCGAGCCGGCGCATGGCCGGAGCCTCCGGCTGCACCGCGGGTGTCTCCGGGGCCGGCGCCTGGACCGACGGAGCCGGGGCCGCGGGCGGAGTCTCGACCGCCGGGGCCGCGGCGGGCGGAGTTTCGGGTTTGGCCGGTTCCACCGCCGCCGGGGCCGCCGGCTTCGTCGCGGTCGCGTCGGGCGGCGTGGGAGGGGGGGCGTCCTGACCCCGGAGGGTGAACGCGAAGCACAGCGCGACGGCCGCCACCGCGCCAAGATAACTGTGAAGGCGAATGTGTTTCATAAGTTGAAGCAGGTTGGAGGTGTAAGAATTCCGGAGATCAACGCGGGGTCCAAAGGATGCGGTAGGCGGTCGCGGCGAGGCCGAACAGCATGGCGTAGAGCCCCGCGACAAACGCGATCGCCCCGTACAGCCACCACGTCGGAATGGACCGCGCCACCAGCGTGATGATGCCGCCCACGCCCCGCCCGATGTTCAGCAGGCGATCCGCCAGCGCCAGCGCCGGGGCGACCGCCCCGTGGAATTGGGCCGAATCGAAGCCCGCCTGCACATAGATTCCCGCAAAAACGAGCAGCCCGGCCAGTCCACCGCAGAAGCCGAGGAACGCGGCGCGCACCCCCTGGGGCCAGTGGCTCCACGACTGGTGCCACCACGGGATGGCGGCGCGCATTTCGATCGCCGCCCGCACCCGCGCCTCGAGCGTGGCCGGCGCCCGGCGGTCCGGCAGCGCGCGCAGCGCCGAATGCACCATCTTTTCAAGCTGTTCTGGGGTCATGCGTTCCATGGTCGGGTCAGGATTCAAATTCCTCATGGCTGGCGCCGCTGCGCAACAGCACCCGCGCCAGCGCTTCGCGCCCGCGCATGATGTCGGTCTTCACCTTGCTGAGCGACACGCCGAGCCGTTGGGCGATCTCTTCGTAGGGGACTTCCTCGAAATGATACAGCACGAGGGGCACGCGCTGGTGCTCGGGCAGTTTCTCGAGCGCGCGCTCCACCCACGCCCGCCTGTCGGTTTGCTGGATCGTGTCGAGAAAGTTGTCCGGCGAGGCAAACTCGACCGGCTGCTCCTCGCTGTCGCCCTCGTCGCCGTGGCGGGTGATTTCGGAAAAAAACCGCCAGCGCTTCCGATAACGCTGCAGATGATTGATGCTGAGATTGGTCGTGACGGTCTTCAGCCAGCCGCCGACGGTGACGCTGCCGCGCAGGTTGTCCCAGTGCTCAAAGGCCTTGAGGAACACTTCCTGGGAGATGTCCTCGGCCTGCGTCTCGTTGCCGAGGAGACGCACCGCCGTGGTATAGACCATGTCCTGGTAATTGCGCATGAACGTGGTGAAATCGATCGGGGGTGTTATCCCGCTCTCGGTGGCTTGCACTGTGTGATCATCGTTCATGCGCAAGACACGGACTGACAGGGCAAAGTCGCAGAATGGTGCCGGATTGAAGGCGGGGGCGTCGAATTGGGGACCGCCCCAGCCCTGCCATAGAATGCCGCCGCTGCCAAGGGGATAACCCGCCAAATATCAACGATCTGCCGTCCTTGCCCACGTCGGGTATTGAGTCATAATGCCGGAAAACAACGGCGCCGGTCCCCTGCGGCGCCACCATTCCTAATGGCCACTCCAACTGTTTCCACCCCCGCTCCCATCCCGCCGATCGGGTTCCTCCCCGTCGACCCGGAACTCGAAGCCGCCGTCCGCGCCAAAGGCGACAAGCTCTTTGCGCTCATGGAGGCCCACCCGGCCCCCGGGATCTTCTCCAAGAAGGGCGCCTATGCGCGCCTCATGGAATGGGCGATGAAGGACCCGGCGTTCAAGACGCAGCTCTTTCGCTTTGTCGACGTCCTGCCGGCGCTCGATTCGTCCGCCGAGATCGTCCGTCACCTCCAGGAATACCTCGGCGACAAGGCGGTCGAACTGCACCCCGCCCTCAAGACTGGCCTGGCGGCCGCCTCGCTCGCCCCGGCCCTCGTCGCCGGTCCGGTGAAGGCGCGGGTGCTCGACATGGCCCACCAGTTCGTCGCCGGCAGCGGACCGGAGGATCTCGTCAAACAGTTCCGCCAGAATTCCCGGGCCGGCCGCGCCACCACCATCGACCTCCTTGGTGAAACCGTCGTGAGCGAAGCGGAAGCTGACGAATTCCTGCGCCGCAACCTCGAGGTGCTCGACACCGTCGCCGCCGCCCTGCGCACCGAGCCGGCGCCCGGCTTCAGCGATCTCGGCCCCGCCAGACCGCAGCCCCGGCTCAATCTCTCCGTCAAGATCTCCGCGCTCACGCCCGACGTGCATCCCGCCGATCCGGAGAACAGCATCGTGGCGCTCACGCAGCGCCTGCGGCCCATCCTCCGCCGCGCCCGCGAGGTCGGCGCCTTCATCAACTTCGACATGGAGAGCTACAAGCTGAAGGACCTCACCCTCGCGCTTTTCCGGTCGATCCTTGAAGAAGACGAATTCCGCCGCGAACCGGCCGTCGGGATCGCGCTCCAAGCCTATCTCCGCGATTGCGAGCGGGACCTCCGCGCCCTGATCGCGTGGGCCCGGGCTCGCGGCCGGCCCCTCACCGTCCGCCTCGTCAAGGGCGCGTACTGGGACTCCGAGACCATCCTCGCGCAGCAGCGCGGGTGGCCCGTGCCGGTGTGGGCGCACAAGGCGGAAAGCGACGCCAACTTTGAGAAACTGTCCGCCCTGCTGCTGGACAACATTGATCTCGTGACGCCCGCATTTGCGTCGCACAACGTCCGGTCCTGCGCCCACGCCATCGTCCAGGCGGAGCGCCGCGGCGTCGATCCCCGGGCGTACGAGTTCCAGGCCCTGTACGGCATGGCCGACGAATTGAAGGCGGCGCTCCTTCAGGACGGCCACCGGGTCCGGGAGTATTGCGCCGTCGGGCAACTGCTGCCCGGCATGGCCTACTTCGTCCGGCGCCTGCTCGAGAACACCTCCAACGAGGGCTTCCTGCGCCAGAAGAACACCGGCGAAGCCACGCCGGAGCAGCTCCTGGAAAATCCGGTCACCCTGCTCAATACCGGAGACCGGAGACCGGAGACCGGAAAGGTTGCAGCCGCCAAAAACTATCCGGTATCCGGTATCGGCCATCCGGTATTCCACAACGCCCCCAACACCGATTTCACCCTCGCCGCCAGCCGCGACCGGCAGCGCGCCGCGCTCGCTTCGCTCCGCGCCCGGCTCGGCCGCAAATGGCCGTTGATTATCGGCGGCCGGAAGCTCGCCGACCGCGAATACGTGCCGTCCGTCAATCCCGCGCGACCCGCGGAAATCGTCGGCTACTGGGCCAAGGCGACCGCGGCCGACGCCGAGGCCGCCGTGGCTGCGGCCCGCGCCGCGTTCCCCGCCTGGCGGGCCACCCCGGCCGACGCGCGCGCCGCGATCCTCGAGCGTGCGGCCGACCTCCTGGAGGCGCGCCGCCCGGAGGTCAACGCCCTGCTCATCCTCGAGGCCGGCAAGCCCTGGATCGAGGCCGACGCCGATACCTCCGAGGCGATCGACTTCTGCCGCTTTTACGCCGCCGAGATGCGCCGGCTCGGCCGGCCGGCCATCACGCAACGCACGCCCGGCGAGCATTGCGTCCAGCTGTGGACGCCGCGCGGGGTGGCGGTGGCGATCGCGCCGTGGAACTTTCCGCTGGCGATTCTCACCGGCCTCACCGTCGCGCCGCTTGTCGCCGGCAACGCCGTCATCATGAAGCCCGCCAAGCAGACGTCGATCATCGGCGCCCTGCTGATGGACACCCTCGTCGAGGCGGGCGTGCCGCCGGGCGCACTGAATTACCTGCCGTGTTTCGGCGGGGAGGTCGGCGGCCTCCTCGTCGCCCATCCGCAGGTCGATGCCATCGCCTTCACCGGCTCCCGCGCCGTCGGTTGCAAGATCTGGGAACTGGCGGGCCGCACGCCGCCGGGCCAGGCCAACCTCAAGAAGGTCGTCTGCGAAATGGGCGGCAAGAACGCGCTCATCATCGACACCGACGCCGACCTCGATGAAGCCATTCCCGCCGCGCTCTACAGCGGGTTCAGCTACAGCGGCCAGAAATGCTCCGCGCTCTCGCGGCTCGTCGTTCTCGCCGGCGTGTACGACCGGTTCCTCGAGCGGTTCCTCGCCGCCTGCCCGAGCGTGCCGGTGGGCGATCCGGCACAGCCCGGCACGGTGGTCGGTCCGGTGATCGATGCCGACGCGCAGAAAAAGATCCTCGGCTACATCGAGCAGGGCAAAAAGGAGGCGCGGTTGGCGTGGCAGGCGCGGCTCGCGCCCGAGCTGGCGGCCACCGGCGGCTACTACGTGCCGCCGACGGTGTTCGCCGACGTCCGGCCCGACCACGTCATCGCCCGCGAGGAGATTTTCGGCCCGGTCGTCGCCGTGCTCAAGGCGCGGGATCTCGACGAGGCTTTCGCGCTCGCCAACGGCGCCGACTACGCGCTGACCGGCGGCCTGTTTTCGCGCAGCCCCAGCGCCCTGGAGCGCGCGCAGCAGGAGTTCCTGGTCGGCAATCTCTACCTCAACCGCGGCATCACCGGGGCCATCGTCGAGCGGCATCCGTTCGGCGGCTTCAAGATGTCCGGCGGCGGCACCAAGGCCGGCGGCACGGACTACCTGCAGAACTTCATGTTTTCGCGGGCCATTGCCGAGAACACCCTGCGCAGAGGATTCACCCCACCGGAAGAATGACCTCGGTCTCGCGCCGCGGTCAGAAGTCGAGCACCTTCATCGGGCCGATCTTCACCCCGAAACGCTCGTCATAGGGGGTCACCCGCTGGAAGTCGGTGCTGGTTCGTTCGCCGCTGACATCCGCCTTGATGAACAGTAGCGAGCCGGTGCCGGTGCCCCGGTAGCCGACGAGAATCGGACCATACTTCGGGTCGACCGTCGCGAAGGTAAGG
>CAZAFS010000075.1:0-10802 GCA_964484165.1 uncultured Opitutaceae bacterium
GCCAGAAATAGACCACGCGGTGCGCCTCCGCGCCCATGAAGCGCGAGCCGAAGACCACGTCGGCCTTGCCGTCGAGGATGGGCTTCAGCAGCCGGGGATATTCGTCGGGGTCGTACTCGAGGTCGGCGTCCTGCACGAGCACGATGTCGCCGGTGGCCGCGGCAAAGCCCGTGCGGAGCGCGGCTCCCTTGCCCTGGTTGAAATCATGGTAGATGATCTTGTCCACCAAAGGCGCGACCTCGTTCTTCAGCACCTCGCGGGTGCCGTCGCGCGAGCAGTCGTCGACGATGATGATCTCCTTTTCGGTCACGGGGGCGGCGCGGACGCGGTCGACGATGGTGCGGATCGTGGCGGCCTCATTGTAACACGGGATGACGATGGAGAGCTTCATGGCGGGGCGCGTGCGAAGACGCTAAGCGGTGGCTGGAACGGGAAAAGCGAAAAGCGGGGGTGGGGGCGGGCTCATGGGCTTTTTACGCATCGGGGTGACCGGCCTTCAACCGGCGCCGGGCGAAAGGGAAGCCCGGCCGCATCACGGTCGCCGGAAACAGCAGCAGCACCAGAATGCAGCTCTCCGCCATGGGGTTGGTCGTCGGGGCAGAAATCGGGATGGGCTCAGACGCCTGTCAGCGTCAATGGAGGAACGACCGGGCAAGGAACGCCGATACCGGACCGCGCGGGTGAGATCAGGGCGGCGTTCATTGTCACGTGGAGCGTCGTCCCTGTGTGCGAGCTTCTGGATTCGGGCGCAAGCGCGTGGCTCGGGGCGGGCTCATGAGGTTTTTGCGCGCAGAGGTGAATCGCCGTCAGGCGGCGGCCGCCGCCGCCCGCCGCGTCTGCCACCACTTTAGCCCCACGAGGACCAGCAGCAGCGCCAGCAGGCCGACCACGAGGAGGGTGGGGGCTTGGGCCCGATCGCCGAAATAATCCAGGCCGTGAAGCAGCTTGTACTGAATGTTGATACGCGCGGAGGTGTTTTGATCGGCCGCCACCCGCGCGAGGGGCTGGCCGGGCAGCCATGCCGGGCGGTAGTCGCGATGCTCGATGGCCAGATGCAGCACCGAGCCCAGCAGAAAATCCAGGACGGCGGTGAGAGCCAGCACGCGCCGGAGCAGCGGCGGCAGCCGGGCGGCCCGGGCCGCCAGCATCACCAGCGCGAGCATCACCAGCGGCTGCAGACCCACCTGAGCCACGCCCCACTGGTCCGGTGGGTGGCTGGCCATGCTGAGCGCAAACACCAGCAGCGCCCAGCCTGTCCAGGCGGACAGCGAGAGGCCCGGCGTGCTGTTCGTTTTTTGCCGGCGCCAAGCATTCACCACCAGCCAAAGCACCGCCAGCCAGGCCCCGCTGCCGATGGCCCACAGAAAATTGGCTTGGTAGACCATGAAGTAGTAGTCGCGTACGAACGCCACCGGATCCATTCCGCCAAACATGATCCCGTCGTCGAGCCGCCATGGCGACTGCGGCACCAGCGTGACCAGCATGTTGCCGAAAAAGCCGCGCAGCCAGGCGCCGCCGCCGGCAAAGTCCATGGCGGTCGTGTTGCTCAGCAGGGTTTGGTGCAGCCCGTAGTGCCCAAAGGACCAGGCCAGCCACGTGGCGAGCAAGGCGACACCGCCGGCGGCGACGACCGCCGTCCGCCGCCAGCCCGCGACGTGCGCAAGATTCCGCCGCTCCAGCACGAGGTAAAGCAGGGCCGTGGCCACCAGATAAGGGCCGGCGGAATAGTGGCACAAAGCACCGGCCCCCAGCGCCAGAAAGGCCAGATGGTCCCGCCAGGCGGCGCCCGTCTGCCGCCCGCGCAGGAAAAACCACAGGCCGGTCAGGACGAAGAACGCCGTGCTCTGCTTGGTCCAGGCAAACGTCGCGTTCTGCAGCATCATGGGGTTGAGCATCCACACCAGCGCGAGCAGCCACGGCGCCGACCGCGACTTGGTGAAGTGCCGCAGCAGCGCGACCGCGGGCAGGAACGCCAGGGTGTTGAACAGCGTGTTGCCGAGCTGAAAATGGGCGTAATCCCGGGCGGTGAGCGCCATCAGCCCGCCGACCACGAGATTGGCCAGCGGCGGGCGCGCCGGCAGGGCGTAGAGGGCAAGGAACCTGACGTTCAGCGGCCAGTGGTTGAGAAAAAACAGCGTCCGCTGGTAATGCTCGATCCAGTCGCCGGCCCACGCTCCGCCCGAGTAGTGGTGGATCAGCGCCAACACGCCCAGAACCCAGGTGATCACCACCGCCCACGGGCCCAGACAGGCCCGGACGTCGGCGTCCTGCGCGAACCCGCGCCACTCCCGCCGCTGGACCCACCCGGCCGCGAGGCCC
The DNA here is from genome assembly GCA_964484165.1 of uncultured Opitutaceae bacterium. GTDB lineage: Bacteria > Verrucomicrobiota > Verrucomicrobiia > Opitutales > Opitutaceae > Fen-1467. The sequence goes on from CAZAFS010000075.1 coordinate 2,320, forward strand.
GCGATCGCCCACAGACCATACCACGCGGCCGGAACCTTCAGCAGGTACAGGGCGAAGGCCAGCAGGTAGGCGCCGATGCCGGAGAACAGCACCGCAGCGAGGAGTTGCTCCAGCGGTGGGCCACGAAGCCGTCGGGCAAAAAGGGAACCCGGCAGAATCAGGGTCGCCGGAAACAGCAGCAGCACCAGAATCAAGCTCGCCGCCATGACTTCAATCGTCGGGGTGGACATCCGCTCGATCCCGGCCGCCGGCTCGGGACAGCGCAGGGCGGGATTGGTTCTTCATGAGGCGGGCGGAGTCGTGACGGGGTTCATGGCGGCGCGGCGCCCTCCAGATGTGCCGGGATCCCGACGTCGGGGCAAGCGCGCAGCCGGACGCTGGCGGCCAGGCGATGGCAATGGGGCACGACTAACGCCGGAGGCCCACCCCGCCGTTTCCGTTGGAGCGGTGGCAACCTTGACCGGGGTTGGCCGCCGACTCATCGTCCGGGCGATGCAGCAGCTTGCCACGCTTGTTGCCCGGCCGGGGATTCGCCAGGCTGCCGCCAATCTCGGTTGGCTGGTCGCCGACCGGGCGGTTCGCCTGATATTCACCGTCTTCGTCGGCTTCTGGGTCGCGCGGTATCTGGGTCCCAGTCGGTTTGGAGCGCTCAATTACGTGCTGGCGGTTGTCGGATTTGGCATGGTGTTGGCCGAAGGCGGAGTGGACGCGGTGGTTCGTCGCGAACTCATCCGCGCGCCGGAGAAGGCCCCGACCCTGTTGGCGGCCGTGTGGCGGTTGCGATTGAGCGTGGGTGCCATGTGCTATGCGTTCGTGACCTGCTGGGCCGCGTGGGGTAAGGAGAGCCCAACCGAGGCCGGCCTCCTGGCCATCGTGGGACTGTGGCTTTTTCAGCCCGCGCTGGCGGTGGCAGATCTCTGGTTGCAGGCCAATTTACGGGCGCGCACCTCGGTACTGGCCCAGTGGATCGCGCTGGGGGTGGGGGCGGCGACCCGGATCGCTTTGATCGTGGGGCGCGCCCCTCTTTGGGCCTTTGGCGCGGTCGCCGTGGGCGAGGCGTGGCTGGCGGCCGTGGTGCTCACGCTTTGGGCGCGCCGGGCGGGCGTGCGGCTGGCGGGGGACCAGGAGACGGGTGGTCTGGTCAGAAAGCTCGCCCGCGAATCCTGGCCTTTGCTGCTCTCGGGGGTCGCAATATCGGTCTATATGCGAATCGACATCGTGATGCTGCGGCACTTGGCAGGTGAAAGCGCGGCGGGGATCTATGCGGCCGCGGTCCGCATCTCGGAGTTGGGGTATTTTATCCCCATGGCCCTCGCGTCGAGCGTGCTGCCGGCGCTCCTGCAGGCGCGGGCGCGGGGCGGGGCGGCCTACGGCGAGCGCCTCCAGCGTTATTTTGATCTGAGCGCCGCGTTGGCGTACGCCCTCTCCCTACCGTTGGCCTTGGTGGCTCCCTGGCTGGTGCGGCTGGCCTACGGCGCGGCGTTTGCCCCGGCGGCCGCCGTGCTCGTGGTGCACATCTGGGCGGCCATTTTTGTGTTCCTGGGCGTGGCCCGCGGGCAGTTCCTCGTCAACGAGGGGCTGACTCGTTTTTATCTGGTGGCGACGAGCATGGGAGCGCTGCTCAACGTGGGGCTGAATTTCCTGTTGATCCCGCAGGCGGGTGGGGTCGGAGCGGCTTGGGCGACCGTGATCAGCTATGCGGTGTCGGCGTGGCTCTCGTCGTACTGTCATCCCGCGGTGCGCCCGCTGGCGGCGAGGCAGACGCGGGCATTGCTGCTGCCGTTCACCGGCTGGAGGTATCTGCGCCGAACATGAATACCTTGAGGCCGCTGCGTCGCTTCCTGGTCCGGGCGCGCCGCTCGCTGTGCGAGGCGGTGGGCGTCGCCCGTTTCTCACGGCCGGCGTTGCATGCCATCGATCGCAAACTGGAACGCCATCTGGATTTCGATGGCGGGTTCTTCATCGAGGCGGGCGCCAACGACGGTTACGACCAGAGCAACACCTACTACTTCGAGAAGATGCGCGGCTGGACCGGCCTGTTGATCGAGCCCGTGCCGGCCCTGGCGGCGGAATGTCGGCGGAATCGTCGCGGACGGGTCATCGAGGCGGCCTTGGTGGCCGAGGCGCGCCCTGGCGAGAGGGTCGAGCTGCATTTCGTCGGACTCATGACGACGATGGAGGGCGCGTTGGGCGGCGCGGCCGAAACGGCCCGGCACGTGGCGCTGGGAGTCGAAGTGCAGGCTCTGGCCGGCAGCTACCGCCTGCAGGTGCCGGCGCGGTCGCTGTCGGCGATTCTCGACGATCTGGGGATAGACTGGCGGATCGACCTGCTCTCCCTCGATGTGGAAGGGGCCGAGGCGGCGGCGTTGCGCGGGCTGGATTTCGCCCGCCACGCGCCGCGGTTTATCTGCGTGGAGGTCCGCGACCGTCCGGTGATTGAAGCGCTGCTGAATCCGCGCTATCGCCTGCTGGAGGTGCTGACCGATCTGGGCAACTATCAAGATTTGTTGTATGTCCTGAAGTGACAACCCATGGCGGAGGGAATCCCAGTCGTCCTGTTTGCCTATGCGCGGCCCGCGCATCTCACCCGCGCGCTGGCGGGTCTGCGCGAGAATCGCGTGCCGCTGCTCCAGGTGTTCGCCGACGGTGCCAAGGGGCCGGCTGACGCGCCGGCGGTGGCAGAAACCCGCGCGCTGCTGCGCGCCATCGACTGGACGGAGGTGCGGCTGGTCGAGCGACCGGAAAACCTCGGGCTCGGCCGCAACGTGCTGGCCGGGGTGACGGAGGTCGCCGCCCAACACGAGGCGTTCGTCGTCTGGGAGGATGATTTGGTTTGTGTGCCCGGCACCTACGCGTGGCTCTGCGCCGTGCTGCGGCACTATGCCGGCGACCCGCGCGTGATGAGCGTAACGGCGTGGACGCATCCGCGGGTGACGCCTGCCGGCTTGGCCGGACAGCCGTATTTCGACGGGCGCGCCGAATGCTGGGGCTGGGGCGCCTGGGCCCGTTCCTGGCAGGGCATGGACCAGACCGCGCTGGAAAAGATGGCCGCCTGCCGCACCCGCGGCGTGGCGCCCGAGGCCTACGGCGCGGACTTGCCGGTGATGGCGCGTGCCGAGGCGAGCCAGAACATCTGGGCGGTGCGCTGGCTTTATCATCACCTGCAGCGTTGCGGGCTCTGTGTGCGCCCGCCGTGGTCGATGGTGGAGCACATCGGTTTCGACGCGACCGCGACAAATGCCGCGGCGGCGGGGTCTTGGAGAAATCCGCCGTTGCACGCCGCGCCGACGGCGCCGGCGGTGTGGCCGGAGGCGGTATTGCATTCGGACTGCCGCCGATTATGGACGAGGGCGAACCCCGGCCGCTGGCGGCGGTGGTGGGGGCGCCTGTGGGGCAGCGCGAACCCCAAATGAATATGCAGCGGTTCGCTTGGCTAAGATCACTGGTGCCGGCGGCGATCTATGCCGCGAGTTATCCCTGCTGGTTTTTCGACCGGGCGGCACTGTTACGGCCGTTTGCGCCGCCGTGGCGCCTCGTCAGTGAATGGCGGACGGCCGACGAGGCGGATATCGACGCCGAGCACCGCGGGATGTATCTGGAGAAGCAGCCGTGAACGCCGGACTGATCAATCGCCTGCGGGCTTGGAAGCAGCGTCAGCAGTTTTTCCCGGGGCCGGGCGGCTTCCTCGTCAATCCGTTCTATTTCGCGCGGCGCGGCCTTTGGGAAGGCCTGAAGGAGTTTTTGCCGCAGTTGCACGGCGCGGTGCTCGATGTGGGGTGCGGCAGCCAGCCTTACCGCGCGTTGGTCCCCGCCGAGCGGTACGTGGGGGTGGAAATCGACACGCCCCAGGCGCGGGCGAACTTTGCGGCGGAGGTGTATTACGATGGGCGGACATTGCCGTTTGGCGAAAGGAGCTTCGACGCCGTGCTTTGCTCGCAGGTGTTCGAGCACGTGTTCACGCCGGCGGAATTCTTAGGCGAGATCAACCGGGTCCTGCGGCCGGGCGGGCTGCTGCTGCTCACCGTGCCGTTCGTGTGGGACGAGCACGAACAGCCGCGGGACTTCGCCCGTTACTCGTCGTTCGGCCTGCGCGCCCTGCTGGAGCGCGCCGGTTTCGAGGTGCAGGCGCAGCGCAAGAGCCTCGCGGACGGTCGCGTGCTCTTCCAGCTGCTGAATGCGTATTTGTACAAAGTCACCCTGACCCGGCGGCCGCGGATCAATTTATTGACGGCGCTCCTGCTGCTGGCGCCGGTGAACCTCCTCGGGATGGGGCTCGGGCGGCTGCTGCCGGCGAACACGGACCTTTATCTCGACAACATCGTGCTCGCGCGGAAGACCCCGGAGGCCTCGCGATGATGCATTTTTGCACGTATTGCGACTGCGGCTATGCCGCCCGCCTGCTTTGCCTCCACGAGTCGCTCGTGGCGCAGGGGGAGCCGTTTCGGCTCACTGTGCTGTGCTTCGACGCGGACACCGCCTCCGTGATCAAGCAACTGGCGCGGCCGGATCTGGTGGCCATCCACCTGGAGGATTTCCTTCGTGCCGAGCCCGATTACGCCGCCGTCCGCGGGCGGCGGACGCCGGTGGAGTTTTACTTTACGGCCACGCCGGTGCTGGTGCGCCACTGCCTGCAGCGCGACCCGGCGGCGACGCAGATGACGTATCTCGACGCCGACTTGTTTTTTTTCGGGCCGGCCTCGGCGGTGCTGGCCGAACAGGGAAACGCATCGGTCGGCATCGTCCCCCATCGGTTTTCGCCGCGGCTGGCGGCGCGGGCGAGCTACGGCACGTATAATGTCGCGTGGGTTTCCATTCAGCGGGATAGCGACGGGCTGGCCTGCCTGGAATGGTGGCGGGAGCGCTGTCTGGAGTGGTGTCACGATTACGTCGATCGAGGCCGCTTCGCGGACCAGGGTTATCTGGATGAATTCCCGCGGCGATTTGGCGGCGTGCGCGTGCTCGACCATCCCGGCATCAATGCCGCCCCGTGGAATGTCGGCGAGGCGCGCGTCTCGGCGCCGGGCGGGCAGGTCTGCGTGGATGACCGACGCCTGCTTTTCTACCATTTCCAGGGAATCCGGGAGGTGGCGCCGGGCTGGTTCGAGCCCGGTTTGCGGGCTTACGGGACAAACCTTTCCGCGGCGTTGCGCGACCTCGTCTATCTGCCGTATCTGAAACGACTGGCGGCCACCCAGCGGCAGCTGCAGACGGTGCATGGGATCGTTCCGCGCCTGCCCTGCCAGCGTTTGAATATTGGGTCTACTTGGCGGGATCGCTGGGAGCGCGTGAAGGCGCGCTGGGTGCTGCCCTATTACGGCCGGGTGAGTGGCCGGTTGCTTCATTGCTCCGGGTCCGCGGCGGGTGGGTGAGACGCCCGCGCCCGGTGCCGATTCACTCGGCACTTGAAGCTTGAGGTTGAGCACCAGAAACTCGGGCCGTGGTTTCCGCGGTCCCGCCGCCGTTCCCTTTGCTCGTCGTGACGCCGACGCTGGGTCGGTCGCCGTGGCTCGAGCAGACGGTCGAGAGCGTGGCCCGGCTGCCGTTCCGGTGCCGGCACCTGCTGGTCGCGCCGGGGGACGCGGTGGCGGAACTGGCGTCGCGGTTTCCGCACACCCAGATCATTGCGGAGCCGGGCGGCGGCATGTACGCGGCGATCAACGCCGGTCTCGCCGCGGACGAGAGCTGGGCGGCTTTCACCTATCTCAACGACGACGACCTGCTGCTCCCAGCGTTCGCACGGCTCGTGGCGCGGGTGAACGTTGATCGGCCGCAGGTCGTCTACGGCGGCGTGAAACTCATCCGGGCCGACGGTCGGCGGGCGGGGGCGATTCCGATCTCGTCGGCGCCGTCCCTGAACCGGCTGCTCTACGCCCAGCGGATCGAGCCGGTCTATCAACACGGCACGGTCGTGACGCGTCCGGTCGTCGCGCAGCTCGGCGGGTTCGACGCGTCGTTCCGTTTTTGCGGCGACTCGGAGTTTTTGGCGCGGGCGTGCGTGGCGGGCGTGCCCTTTGTCTGTGTGACGAGACGCGAAGTCGCGGCGTTTCGGCTGCACGCGGGGCAGTTCACGAAGAATCTGCCGGTCATGCTCGCGGAGTCACAGCGGGTGCACGACAAGCTCGGCCTGCCGCAGCGGCGCACGGCGCGACATCGCTGGGCGTGGCTCGTTTTCCGCGTGGCGAATGTGCCGGTTTACCTCGAACGCATCGCGCGCCACGGCTTCATTGGCTTCGGGGAAGTGCTGGCGCAGGTCAAATAGCCGGTCGCTAGACGTAGCGGTTTGAGCCCAGCCAGGGGCTCGCGGCGGGAACGAAGAGCAGATCCATCTGCCACAGCAGTCCGTCGCGCGGCCGGCGCATCGGATCCGCCAGGTCGCAGCAGCGAAACCCGCGCGCTTCCAGCCAGGTGCACAGCTCATGGAAACGCAGGCAGTCCGGCGTGAGCGGGAAGTTGTAGGCCTCGATGATGAGCAGCTGCGTCTGCCCCAGCACGCGGGCGGCTCCGGTGAGGACGGGCACCTCGAAGCCATGAGTGTCGAGCTTCAGGCAATAGGGACCGGTAAGTTCGCGCGCTGCCACGGCGGCGTCGACCGTTTCCACCGGCACGGCGCGCGTCGCCGGGCTGTCGGGGGTGGCGACGCCGCTGCCGTCCAGGGCCGGGTCCACGGCAAATCGCACGCGCCCGGGCTGCGCCCCGGCGGCGGCGGGCACAAAATCAAACCCGTGGGAGGCCCGCAGCCGCTCCAGCGCCGCGTGGCGTTCTGCCAGCGGCTCGAACAGCAGGAAACGGGCTTGGGGAAAATGGTGCTGGGCCCGCAATGACCAGATGCCGTCCGAGGCGCCGACGTCGATCACGGTGCGGATCTCCAGCCCGCGCGCCCGGGCGCGACCCAGGGCCTCGTCCATCTCAAAGGCGCGGTCGCGTCGGATGAGGTGCAGGCCGAACGGATGGAGGAGGCCGTTGACCGCGCGGCGGAGGCGACTTCTCACGGTTTCAGCCATGGCGGACGATGCGGTTAATGTACTGTTTTCGGCCAAAGCGCACCACGCTAAACAGATCCCAAAGCCAGCACCGCCAGGCGGGAAAATGCCGGTGGCGGACCTTGATTTCCTCCTGGTAGTTGGCCCAGCGGCCGGCGTCGCTCAGCCCACCGGAGGTGCACTCCGCCACGCGTACCGGCAGCGGCCGAAAGCGCACCCCGGCGCGCCACAGGCGCAGGTTCAGATCGTAGTCGGCCTGGGACCGAAGCGTTTCGTCGTAGCCGCCGCGATCCAGGCTGTCGCGCCGGTAAAACGCGGCTTGATGATGCACGAAATTGCGCGCGATCGGCCGCGGCCGGTCGGCCAGCCGGTAAACGCGGCCGTCGTCGTAGGCGGCCTCGCCCACGAAGACGCCGGCGGCGCCGGCCTCGAGCCGGGTCGCGACCGTCGCCAGCACATCGTCTCCCGCGAGGCGGTCGTCCGCGCCGAAGAAGAGCAGCCATTCGCCCTGGGCGAGCCGTCCGCCCTTGTTCATCGCCTCGTACACGCCGCCATCCGGTTCGGACACGAACGCCGCCAGCCGGTCCGACCGCGCCGCGAGCCACTCGCGCGTGCCATCGGTGGAGGCGCCATCGACCGCGACCAGTTCGCAGGACACGCCCCGCTGCCGCCAGATGCTGTCCACTGCGGCGGGCAGGCGCGGTCCGGGATTCTTGCAGGCGAGGACGACGGAAATGGCGGGTGCCGCGGACATTGCCTTGGGGCCTGAGCTTCGCCTAGCCTGCCAGGTTGTCGATGTCGAATGCTGAAACATTCCCCGCAGCTGGCTGCGGGGATTCCCAAGGAGAATTAGGACGCCGCCCGGCCAGCCCAGTGTCCGCTGAGCGGTGCAAGCCGCGCGTAGAGTCCCCGGAGCCTGCTCCGGGGAGCAGCGCCGAAAGAAGGGCGGCGTTCACTGCGCCGCCGCTCCTCTCCGTCATCATCGTCGCCTACCGGTCGCGCGACGAGATCGGGCCGTGCCTCGCCTCGCTGCCGCGGGCGCTCGCCGGGCGGCCGGTCGAGGTGGTCGTCGTGGACAACTCGCCGGACGACGGCGCGGGCGGGGTCGCGCAGCGCGACTTCCCGTGGGTGCGTTATCTGGCCGCCGCGGAGAATCTCGGCTTCGGCCGGGCCAGCAATCTCGGCTACCGGCACGCCACGGGGGATTTCATTCTTTTTCTCAACCCGGACACGATCGCCAACGAGGCGGCGCTGGCGCACGGCCTGCGGCGGCTGCAGGCCGAGCCGGACATCGGGCTGCTTTCCGTCAAGCTCGTGCAGGCCGATGGCGCGATGGACCTCGCCTGCCGGCGCTCGATCCCGACGCTCTGGGACGGATTCTGCCGGGCGAGCGGGCTGGCCGCGGCGTTTCCCCGCCGCCGGTGGTTCGCCGGCTACAACCTGACCCATCTGTCCGAAAACGGCACCTACGACGTCGGCGCGATCAACGGGGCGTTCATGCTG
>CAZAFS010000076.1:0-10668 GCA_964484165.1 uncultured Opitutaceae bacterium
GTCGGCGTCGTGTGGAAGCTGCTCACCGACATCTCCGGCTGGGGCAGTTTCTTTGACGTTCGCGTCACCAGCGTCGAACCGCCGGGGCCCGCGATCAAGGGCCAGCGCATGCTCGGTGAGTCGGGCCCACGCTGGCTGCATCTTGGTGGCTCTTTCGAATACACACTCATCGACGAGACGCATTACAGGCTGGAGATGGACGTGAGGCTGTCACTTGGCATGACGGTTCACGAGGCGCTGGACTGCGTTCCGCTTGAGGATGGGCGATGTCGCGTCAACTACCATTGCAATTTTGGTTTCCCGGGCGGCTGGCGAGGTCGGCTCATGCGCGTCCTGCTCAGCCGCGGATTGAAGGAAGGCCCTGCTGATTCGTTGTTGCGGCTGAAACGCGCCGCGGAACAAGAACATCGCGGTCGGAAGGCCGAAAAAGGGGAATCGTAGATATCCAAACCGAACAAACGGGTGCAGCCAACCGGCGGCGACCGCCGCCGCTCCACATTCCTTCGCAACTCGAACACTCCATCTCCGCTCGACGCTTGTTGCCCACCTCCGGTTGGCTGACCCTTGACGTTGGGCAGAAGAAACCATGAGCCTTCGAGACCTACTTGGCGGAAAGAAGAAAGAAGCGGTCACGCCGCAGAAGGTGGAATTCAACGGGCCATGTCCGTTTTGCGGGAAGATGATCGAAGAGTCCGACATCGACCCTTGCGGCATCACGGTCACGACCAAAGAAGGAAAGTGGCAGGTGTGGTCATGTCACGCGGCTTGCTTCAAAGAGAAGATGGTTTCGAATCCATATCTGGATATCTCTCCCGCTCATTTCTGATTACCCCGCCGATGAAGAAAGAGCCCAACAAACCGCCGGAGGCAACGCCGGGCCACCGCCCGCCGTCGGTGCCCAGTTAATCCTCCGGCGTGCCTCAGCTTTGAACGTTATCGACGGACAAGACAATGACCACGGTTGTCGCCCAGCAGTATGACGCATTCGCCTCGGACTATCACTGGCTGTACTCGGACCGAGTTCTATCGGGCGATCCGTTCCTTGACGGTTACGCGGACGTGCTCCGATCCCTCCCCCCGCAAGCCAGGATTCTGGATTGTGCCTGTGGCATCGGCATCCACAGTCTGGCGCTGGCGCGTCGCGGTTACGATGTCAGGGGCGCTGACGCCAGTGCAGGAATGGTAGCCGAGGCTCGGCGCCGCGCCGTAGTCGAATGCCGCGATGTCGAATTCACGACGTGTTCGTGGGCCGACCTGCCCACGGCGTTTGACCTACACTTTGACCTGGTATTCTGTCACGGGAACGCGATCGGCCATTGTGACGCTCCATCTGAAATGGTTGCCGCACTTGGCGGAATGCGCGCCGTGTTGAACCCGGGCGGAGTACTGGTGCTCGATTCGCGCAATTGGGAGAAAGCGCGACGAGAGAGAGTGCGGTTTCACTCAATGCCAATGCGGGTTCGCGACGGGACTCGCTGTCTTCCGTTATACGTCTGGAATTTCCCACCGCGTTGGCAAGACGCGCATCTGGTTGAGTTGGTGCTCATGTTCCCGGAGGAGATTCGGACGCATCACCGATTGTACCCGATCACGTACCACCCTTTTCACCAGCAGGATCTCATCATCCGGCTGACGGAATCAGGATTTCAGAAGATTCAATCGGATTTCGATGATATTAAGGACACCTATAATGTGATTGCGATGAATGGATAACAAGACGGTGCAGCGAACGGGAGCCAGCCGTTCAGCTCAGGAGACAAATGGAACGTCACCGGCGGCTGGCTTCCGTCGCTGACCTTTTTCGTCCGGCGTGGCCTTCGGCCTTTGGGGTGCCTTCCCCATCCTGAAGCAGTGGCCGAACCCGGTGCCGCTGCGAACGCGGGGCGGCGGTATTGACCTCGGATATTTGGTTTCGGCAGACCCGCAAAAAAGGCGGGACTTTCCCCGGCACTTCCCGTCAAATCCGGTCCGACCCAATGCCCGAATCGAAGGCCAATTCCATCGCCGTGGTGGGCGGCGGCATCACCGGACTGACCGCCGCCTGGCGGCTGCATGCCCAGGGCTGCCGCGTCACGCTGTTCGAGCAGTCCGACCGCCTGGGCGGCGCCATCATGTCCGTGGCCCGCGACGGCTGGCTCTGCGAGTGCGGCCCGAACTCGATGCTGGAGTCGGCGCAGCTCGACGCGCTCGTAACCGGGCTCGAACTGACGGCGGAGCGCCAGTACGCCGAGCCGGCGGCACGTCGCAGGTCCTGAGCGTTGGGAAAAAATGATCACGCTTAGCGACTGTCTTTCCATACTCGACGAGCAAGAGGATTCCCCGGCCCTCACTCGGTTCCTGTCGCTCGCAACGAAGCGCCCCAAGCTGAAGAAAGGAGGCGGTTATCGCGCGACATATGATCTAAAGGCCGACGGCGTCTATGTCCATTTGGAGTATGTCGAGCGAGTCTGGCGCGTTCTAGCTGTGCAGTTACTCGGAAAGGAAGAGTCTGGATTTTCGTGTTATACCGGCGAGTTGGAGCGCGGCCTGAGCATGAAGTCAGATCGTCGCCATCTTCGTGAGGTATTGGGCGATCCATCGTCATCTGGCGGCGACGGAAAGATTGGCAGCTTGGGGATTGTGAATCGACTGTGGGATCGATGGGACCATGACCGTTACTCATTGCGTTTCGATTATGAGGCAGATGGAGCCACGATCTATGTTGCCTGCCTCCAGCGCCCTCGTGATGTGCAGCAATTCGAACAGAGAAGAAGGGCCAACCAATCGGCACAGACAACTCCGGGGAGCTCCGCTCCCCTCCGTGTCTGACCTCAATCGTTAGGCAAAGAATGCAAAGCCGACCGTCAAAACGAAGGGCTGCACCCAATTACCCGAAGCTGGCGACCTACCGGCTCCGCCATAACGTAGCACATGACATGCTCCGTGTTGTTGGCTGGGCGGCGAACGCGAAACCGGAAGCCTACAACGAAGTGTTCGCGGCCTATACTCGCCCGTTCATCGCCCTGATTTTCTCGGCCGCTTCGATTGAAGGATACACGAACTATGTCGGACAGGTGATAGACCCTGATTGGTTGCGTTTTTCGAATGGAATGCTCGAGGGTGAAAAGGGACGTCCTGGCATACGGGACAAGATCGAACGCATTTACCACAAACTCGGAATCAAAGTTGATTTTAGGAGCGGCATTTTCCAGCAAGTGGTCAGGCTGTTCGACCTTCGCGGACAGCTCATGCATCCGTCATTGGATGAGCGAGAGTTCACGGGGAAAGCGCCGCCAGCTGACATCACTGAATTGGTCGAGATGGCCTTTTCCCCGGCGAAGGCTGAGAAGCTAGCGAAGGATTGGAAGTCGAGGATTCTTGCCGACAGCAAAGTGCGCGATCTGGCGTGGTCACTGTCCTATGCGGAAAAAATCAATCCAGCCGAACCAACAGCCGTCAGAGCCAACGCCCCCGTCTGTCGCGGATCGCGCTGGTGCACGCTCCGCGCCAGCCGCGGTCGCGGCTCAGCTTTGACGTTCGGCAAAGTCATTCTTCGACGGCTCTAGGAATATGCCAGACTCACACCCCGGGTATAGCAATGGCAGATGGTGGTTATGCGCGATCCTGTTTCCTATTGGGTGCGCTGTCGCCGGCTTCCTGCTTGGTTTCGGCGTTCCGCAGCAAGAAACCGATTGGTTAGGGCTGCGGTTTTTCCTTCCCCTCTTGTTTGGCCTGCCGATTGGCGCCGTCGTGTCATGCACCGCCGCAATCATATCCGTTGCCCGACGAGAGCGGAATTCGCCGATCGGTGCACTCGCTGGCATCGTCTGTTTGGTGTTTCTTGTTTGGTTCGGCGCAAGCTATGCTCGGGGTAGAGAGGACTATCGACATCAGGTCGAACTAAACGCTGCCTCTCATCGCGCGGATGAGGCACGGATGAAGCGAATCGGCGCTTTGTTGGCCGAATTCAAGGCTCACCCGCAGAAGATTACCGACGATAGCTTCTGGCGCGAGCACACTACACCCGATCGCGAAGCCGAGTTCGGACTTTCCTGGTTTCTTCAAGACGAGAGCGTCGACGTCACACCTGAGATTGCCGATTACGTCCTGCGCCATTTTCCAAATGAAGCGGGCTTGCTCTTGCATCGAATTAACTACACGCCGGAAGCATTGACCGCGATTGCCATGAACTCGGCGATGCATGTCGATTCACGAGCCCACGCCATAAGACGGTTAGCGCGCGATGAATCATATTATCCCACAAAAGAGTTCAAAGAGATGGTAGTCGTCGAGTTTCCCTTAGAACTTGGGATTCTACTCCAGAAGAAGCGTTTTACACCCGAGGAGCTGCGCGACTTCGCCCGAAGGACGTCGTTGCCATATGTCACGCGATTGAAGTTTCAGCATGAGCTTGAACGGCGACCTCCGTGAAAAGCCGAGCAAGGCACCAGAGCCAACGCGACCGTCTGTCACGCCGCATGCTTACGCATGCATCGCGCCAGCCGGCGGCGAAGCTCATCTGTGATGTTAGGCGACTGGACAAAAGCGAATAACATTATGCCATTATTCAAATTCGCCACCGATCCAATCACCAAACGCCTTCGCTGGGTAATGATCGGCTCGATCCTTTTCAGCGTGGTTAATACGCTTGTCGGCCAGCCGGCGAATTTTTGGCACCATCCTGAGACAGCGATTCGCGGTGATGGATTGTCCATTTACAATCCAACCAATCATACTTTTTACTTTTGTTTGGGTTTTGGTTGGTCGGCTTATCTTGCTACCAGTCTGATCTATCTATCGGGAGCGTTTTTGTTCGTGTCTCTTCTTCCGAGAAGAGCGGCTTTGGTTGCAATATTCTCCTTCATTTTCGGCCATTTCTTTGGGGCCACCAACTGGTTGGCCACTCGCTGGCATCTTGGGACCAACGCTTCGTCCATTTACGCCTTGGTGCTGGTGCCGGTCATTGTTTTCTCGGCCTTCCCCACCCTCCGCCCCAACACGGATCAAATCATCAAAAGGATGTATTGGGTGATGGTTGGCGCGATGCTCTGTGATATGATCTGCACGCTCTTGGGCCAACCGGCAGGCTACTGGCTTCATCCTGAAACCGCGCATGAGGCTAATCCAGTTTCCCGCTTTTTCTTAACCCAAGGCTGGTATGCCTTTGTGTTCATGTTCGTATGTTTTTTCGCGGGAATATTTTGGCTTGTATCGATGCTTTCAAGAAGGTCGGCCTTAATGATCGTCTTCTTTTTTATGCTGGGCAATTTCGTCGGAGCGTCCTGTTGGTTGTTTTACGAATGGAGAATGGGTATGGAGACCCCGGTTATTTTGGGCATCATACTTAGCGTGATTATCGTTCGGTCGGCCTTTTCAACACCCATCAATGAAAGCGCTCAGGATTTGGGATCTAGCACACCAGCCGCCTGAGCAGTCGCTCAAGCTGACGGAAACAGCCGTGAACGATATCGCCGCGCGCTGTGGGACGGATTTGGCGCAACTGATCGGAACGTTCGCGCAACGAGTTACATGGAAATGGCTGTTCTCCGCCGCAGCGTAGCTCCGGTCCGTTCGGCGTAGCCTTCGGCCTTTGGGGTGCCTTCCCCATCCTGAAGCAGTGGCCGAACCCGGTGCCGCTGCGAACGCGGGGCGGCGGTATTGACCTCGGATATTTGGTTTCGGCAGACCCGCAAAAAAGGCGGGACTTTCCCCGGCACTTCCCGTCAAATCCGGTCCGACCCAATGCCCGAATCGAAGGCCAATTCCATCGCCGTGGTGGGCGGCGGCATCACCGGACTGACCGCCGCCTGGCGGCTGCATGCCCAGGGCTGCCGCGTCACGCTGTTCGAGCAGTCCGACCGCCTGGGCGGCGCCATCATGTCCGTGGCCCGCGACGGCTGGCTCTGCGAGTGCGGCCCGAACTCGATGCTGGAGTCGGCGCAGCTCGACGCGCTCGTAACCGGGCTCGAACTGACGGCGGAGCGCCAGTACGCCGAGCCGGCGGCCAAGAACCGCTACATCGTGCGCGGCGGCCGGCTCGTGGCGGTGCCCATGGCGCCGCACCGGTTCCTCGCCTCGCCGCTCTTCTCTGCGCGCACCAAGCTGCGCCTGCTGACCGAGCTGTTCACGCGGCCGCGCGTGCGCCCCGCCGACGTGAGCCTCGGCGTGCTGATCCGCGACCATTTCGGCCAGGAGATCGTCGATTACGCGATCAACCCGCTGGTGGCCGGCATCTACGCCGGCGATCCCTTCGCTTTGTCCACGAAGTACGCGTTCGCCAAGCTGTGGGAGATCGAGCAGACGCACGGCTCGATCATCCGCGGCCAGATCGCCGCGATGCGGCAGCGCCGCGCCCGCGGCGAAGCCGCCGTGTCGCGCATCGTTTCGTTCCGGCGCGGCCTCCAGACCCTGCCCGCCACGCTCGGCGCGCGGCTCCCCGCCGAGGCGGTCCGCACCGGCGTCGACGTGGTGAGCCTGGCGCCCGGCCCGCCGTGGAAGGTCGTCGCGCGGCGCGCCGGCCTCGCGGCCACGAACGAATTCGGCGCGGTCGTGCTGGCGCTGCCCGCCGCCGCGCTGGCGCGCCTGGCGATCGGGCCGGCCGGCGGCTGCCCGCTGGCGCCGCTCGACCTCGTCGACTACCCGCCGGTAACGTCGCTGTTCCTCGGTTTCCGCCGCGAGCAGGTGGCGCATCCGCTCGACGGGTTCGGGGCGCTCGTGCCCGCCGTCGAGCAGCGGTCGATCCTGGGCGTGCTGTTCTCCTCGACGCTGTTTCCGGGCCGCGCGCCCGCCGGCCACGTGGCGCTGACGGTGTACGTCGGCGGCACCCGCCAGCCCGAGCTGGCGCAGCTCGCGCCGGAGATCCTGCGGCCGCGCGTGCTGGCCGACCTGCGCGATCTGCTCGGCGTGACCGGCGAGCCCGCGTTCAGCCACGCCACCTTCTGGCCGCACGCCATTCCGCAGTACAATCTCGGCTACGAGCGGGCGCTCGCTGCGATGACCGCGACCGAGGAACTGCACCCCGGACTGTTCATCGGCGGGCACGTGCGCGACGGCATCTCGGTGGCCAACTGCATTGCCGCCGGCGAGCACCTCGCGAAGGCCGCGGCGGGGCATCTCGCCCGCTGAAATTCCGGTCGCGCCGCGTCTTTTTCCGGCGCCTTTTGACGCGCGGAGCGCGCGCCGCGCCGGCGGGGAGGCTTGGGGTGGAAACAGGCTCCCTCTTCCCTTGACTCAGCAAGGGCTTGGCATAGCCTCACGCGCTTTTTCCCGAATGGCGCAAGAACTCAAAGACACCTTGCAGTTGCCCAAGACCGACTTCCCGATGCGCGCGAATCTCGTGCAGCGCGAACCGGCCCGGCTGGCGCACTGGGAAAAACTCCGCCTGTACGAAGCGATGCAGCGGAAACGCGCCGCGGCGCCCGCCTTCGTGCTGCACGACGGCCCGCCGTTCACCAACGGCGACGTGCACATCGGCACCGCGCTGAACAAGTCGCTCAAGGATTTCGTCAACCGCTACAAGTCCCTGCGCGGCTTCCGCACCCCGTACGTGCCCGGCTGGGACTGCCACGGCCTGCCCATCGAGCAACAGGCCGCCAAGGCCATGCAGGGATCCGGGAAACAAGGGGCGGGGTTTACCACGGTCGAATTTCGCCAGTACTGTGATGATTTTTCGGAAGGCTGGATCGCGAAGCAGACAAAGCAATTCCAGCGGCTCGGCGTCGTGGGCGACTGGGGGCATCCCTACAAGACCAAGGGCCCGGCGTTCGAGGCGGACACTCTGCGAACGTTCGCCGCATTCGTGGAACAGGGTCTGGTCTATCGCGCGAAAAAGCCGGTGTATTGGTCCATCCCCTTCAAAACCGCGCTGGCCGAGGCGGAGATCGAGTACAAGGACCACGTCAGCCCGTCGATCTGGGTCAAGTTTCCCGTGCCGCCGGCCGAGGCGAAGAAGTTCGGCCTCCCGGCCGACAAGCCGCTGTTCATCGTCATCTGGACGACCACGCCGTGGACGCTGCCCGCCAACCTGGCGATCGCCCTGCATCCGGCCGTCGAGTATGCCGTCGCCGACCTCGGCGCCGAACGCATTCTCGTCGCCCGGAGCCTGCTCGGCGCCGTGGCCGAGGCCGCCCGGCTGGCGACCGTGCCGCCGGCGGAGCTGACGGTCACGGGCGCCAAACTGGAGCACCTCCAGGCCCGCCACCCGTTCATCGACCGCGCCTCGCCGGTCGTGCTCGCCGACTACGTCACGACCGAGAGCGGCACCGGCTGCGTGCACACCGCGCCCGGCCACGGCCTCGAGGACTTTCTCACCGGGGTCAAATATGGGCTCGAAATCTACTGCCCGGTGGGCGACGACGGCCGCTTCGTCGACGATGGCCGCGTCCCGGCGGACCTCGTCGGGCTGACCACCCTCGAAACGGTCGACGACCTGGCCAAGAAGCGCACCTCGCCCGCCAACATCGCGGTGCTGAAGACGCTCGAGACCGCGGGCATGCTGCTGGCCCACGCCCGCCTGACCCACAGTTATCCCCATTGCTGGCGGTCGAAGACGCCGATCGTTTTTCGCGCCGTCGACCAGTGGTTCGTTTCGCTCGACAAGGGCGGCGTGCGCGCCGCCGCGCTCGCGACCCTCGGCCAGGTGGAATGGATCCCCGCCTGGGGCGAGGCGCGGATCCGCGCCGCCGTCGAGTCGCGGCCCGACTGGTGCATCAGCCGCCAGCGTGCCTGGGGCGTGCCCATTCCGGCGTTCTACGACGGAAACAAGCGGGCCTACCTCGAGGCCGGCGTCGTTCGCGCCATCGCCGACAAGGTCGCGCAGCACGGCACCAATCTCTGGTTCGACGCCACGGCCGAGCAACTCCTGGCCGGCGTGTCCCTGCCGGCCGGCTGGCCGGCGGCGCGCGACCTCACCCGCGGCAGCGACACCCTCGACGTCTGGATCGAATCCGGTTCGACCCAAGCCGCCGTGCTCAAGCGCGGCCAGGGCGGCACGCAGTGGCCCGCCGACCTTTACCTCGAGGGCAGCGACCAGCACCGCGGCTGGTTCCAGTCGTCGCTCTGGTGCAGTGTCATCGCCTTCGGCGGCGCGCCTTACCGGGCCGTGCTCACCCACGGATTCATCGTGGACCAGGAGCGCAACAAGATCTCCAAGAGCAGCACCTACGAGAAGCCGCAGACGAGCGACATCTACATCGGCGAATACGGCGCGGATGTCATCCGCCTGTGGATTGCCTCGCAGGATTTCCGCAGCGACATCCCGATCTCCCGGGAGATCCTGTCGCACGTGGGCGAGACCTACCGGCTGATCCGCAACACCTTCCGCTTCCAGCTTTCGAACCTGTTCGATTTCGACCCGGCGCGCGACGCCGTGCCGGTCGAGCACCTGGACACCTTCGACCGCTGGGCCCTCCATCAGACGGCCGCGCTGGTGCGGGCCTGCACCGCCGCCTACGACGCGTACGAGTTCCACCGCGTCTACCAGCTCTGCAACCAGTTCTGCGCGGTCACGCTCTCGAGGACCTATCACGACGTGTTGAAGGACCGCCTCTACACCCTGTCCGCCGCGAATCCGCTGCGCCGCTCGTCGCAGACGGCCATCCATCACATTTTCCACGCCCTCGTCCGCCTGCTCGCGCCGGTCATCCCCTTCACCGCCGACGAGGCCTGGTCGTTCGCCACGGCCGGCGCCGAGTACACGGCGGACTCGGTGCAGCTGCAGGACTGGCCCGCGCCGCCGGCCGGATGGACCAGCGACGAGATCGACGCCGAGATCACGCAGCTCCTCGCCGTGCGCGCGGCGGTCAACGAGAAGCTCGAGGCGTTGCGGCAGGGCGGCGTGATCGGCAAGTCGCTGGAGGCCGCCGTCACCCTCACGGGCGCCACCGCCGCGTGGCCGGTGCTCGAGAAGCACCGCGATTTTCTGCCGGAGCTTTTCATCGTGTCCCACGTCAGCCTCGCGCCCGCGCCGGACGGCGCCGCCGCGCTCGTGATCGACACCCGGCCCGCCCGCGAGCTCGGCTTTGTGCGCTGTCCGCGCTGCTGGCGCTCGGTGCCGGCCCTCCAGGCCACCGCCCACGGTGACATTTGTCCGCGGTGCGCCGACGCGCTCCGCGCCTGACGCCGCCGCCGCCTTCCCCCCCTTTACCCACCATGGCCAAAAACACGAAGTCCTCCCCGGCAAAGAAACCCGCCAAGCCCGCCCCTGCCCGGAAGCACGCCCCGGCGGCGAAGAAGCCCGCGCCCGCCAAGCCGGCCGCCGCCGGCAAGGCCGCGGCCGCCCCGGACAAGCACTTGAGCCCCACCGATCTCAAACGCCGCATCCTCGAGCGCAAGACCGCCAAGCCCATCGCGTTCAGCCTCGATGAGGTCCGGGAGATCGCCAAGCGAAACGAGAAAAGGAGCGCCCACGCCGCCGCCGCGTCCGGCAAGACCGCCGGCGAGGCCGCGCGGGTCAGCGCCCTCCCGAAGGGCGCCAGCCGGCCCCCGATTCCCCATCATATCAAGGCGGCGTCCGTGGCCGACATCCTCGGCTTCAATCCCACCAAGGTCCGCAAGGCGGCCGACGACGGCGACGCGGCGGAGATTCCCGAGAAATACCGGCGCTACTACAAGATTCTCGTCGACCTCCGCAACCACGTGCTCGAATCGCTCGGCCAGCATTCCGAGGAGACGCTCAAGCGCTCGGCCAAG
>CAZAFS010000077.1:0-10588 GCA_964484165.1 uncultured Opitutaceae bacterium
GGCGAAATTGTCTCCTGCTTCCTCGGGCCGGAGGGGCTGGCGCTCGCCGCCGCGCTCGAGGACCGGCGTTACGCGCTGGACGACCTGGTGTTCGATTGCGCCAATCTGTTCGCGGGCGAGCGCTTCGCCGGCACCAATCCGCGCCTGCTCGGCCGCCTCGCGCGCACCTGCGAAAACACCTACCGGCGAATCACCGTCGAAGGCTGGCTCGAGCGCGGCGTGCCGCCCCAATACGGGTCCGGCGCGGCCGAGGTGGTGCGCGCCCTGATCGAACAGAAGACCCGCCGCGGCGAGGTCGCCGCTGCGCAGGAGTTCGCCGGCCGGGGCGACATCGACCGCCTGCTGACCGAGTGGCGCAGCCTGCTGCGCCAGGTGGCCGGAGCTCCCGCGCTCAGCGTCACGCCCGCCCCGGCGCCTTCCTCCGCCGGCGCGGCGGCGGCCGGCGTACTCGCCGTCCGTTGGGATGATTTTCGCGCGTTCTGCCGCGCCCAGCTGGATGGCACCCGGGCCGCGGCACTGCCCGACCTCCCGCCGCTGACGGCGGAGCAGCGCCGGCCCGTGATTCACGGTCTGTTTAAGGTGTCGGCGGCGGTCGTCCGCTAGGGCGCCGCGGGCGGGCCACCTGCCGCCCGGGAGATTTTTTGGAGTCGGGCCACTTTTGGCTCGGCATTGCCCCGGGCTTCTGGGATGGGTTTGCCTCTTTTTCGCCCGCCATGCCAATTTGGGAATATAAGATCATCACCAGTGGAACGCTGGGCTTTGCCTCGCCGCAGTTGCTCGAACAGCACTTGAATCAGCTGGGCAAGGAGGAATGGGAGATCGTCCATTTCCAAACCCGCGCGGACAATCCGCTCGCCTTTTACGGTCTGGTCCGGCGGCCCGTCGGCCGCGACTGGCAGGTCGAACCCGCGGCGGCCGCCGGGTTTCCCGGCTGGAAGGCCGGCGCCGTGCCCGCCCCGCCGGAGGAGAAGACCGTGGCGGCGCCGGATGCCGACGAACTGCGCGCCGAGGCCGAGCAGCGGCGCGAATCGCTGCTGGCCCACGAGGAGTCGCTCCGGCCGCTGCACGACGACCGCGCGGAAGCCGGGGAGGATGAACCCGCGGGCAAGGACGAGTGGGACGCGTCCGACGGGGAGGAGGACCTGCCGACGTTCTTCGAGGCCATCCGGCCCCATATGCGCCGGAATCAAAGGGGTCCCGGCATGGCGGCGAGTGTCGAGTATCTCGCGAAGAAATTCGGACAGACCGAGGCCGACCTGATCGAGGCGCTGAAGGAATGCGGCTTCACCCTCCCGTCCGGCCCGAAAGATCCGCCCATCTTCCTCGAATACGAGGGCGACTTCTATTGGCTGAACTTCAACAGCCGCCATCAGCTCTGGATCAACACCCGGGAGAAGCCGCGGGCGGCCTTCAAGCCGGCGCCGGGCAAGCCGGTGGCGGCGGAGGAGACTCCGGAAACCGGAGAACGGAGATCGGAAAGGAAGGGCGGGCAGCGAGAGCGCGAAGGCGTGTCCTCCGAGCCATCCGATACCCGCGATCCAAGATCAGAGATGGCCGCAGCGGAACCGCTGCCGGCCGGCCCGGCGTTGCTCGACCGGCTGCGGCCGATGATGCGGCGCAACCGCCGCGACACCGGCCTGTCGGGCAGCATCAGCTACCTCACGCGCGCGCTGGGGACCCAGCCGGCGACGCTCGAAGCCGCCTTTGGCGCGCTCGGTCTGGTGCTTCCTCCCAGTCCTGGCGACCGGCCGGTTTTTGTGGAGATCGGGCCCCTGGTTTACTGGCTGAACCAGGACAAGAGCGGCCAGACTTGGATCAACGCCCGCGAAAAGGAGCGGGCCGCCGCCGCCGGGGCCGAGACTCCGCCGCCCATTCCGCAAGCCGAGCTCCCGCTCGAAGCCGCGGCCGCGGGCGGGCCCGCCGCTGTGCCGCCGGCCTCGCCGCTGGCCGCGGTGCGGCTGCTACTCAAGGAAACCAAGCGCGGCGGCGCTGCCGCCAAGGTGGGTCACGTCGCCAAGCAGCTGCACAAGAGTGTCGAGGCCCTGCTGGCGGCGCTCGTCGGGGCGGGGCTGAAGGTGCCGGAGAAGGCGCAGGAAAAACCCGTTTTCGTGGAGCATGCGGGGGAGATTCTCTGGCTCAATCGCAACGCCCGGGATGAATTGTGGCTCAATGCCAAGGCCTCGAAGTTCGCCGGGCCGGCGGCGGGCGAAGAGGAATCCGCCGCGACCGCCGGAGGCCGGTCGCGCCGCCCGCGGAAAAAGAAGGACGAAGCCGCCGGCTGAAGATCCGGGTCGGGCCGGCGCGCGTTCCGGGGGGAAGGACCGGCACAGAAGGATTGCCTTGCCCGGCCGCCGCGCAACGCTGCGCCGCGATGGCCGACGCAACCGATCCGCAACTCGCCCTCGACGCCCAAGCGCAGCTTGGCGAGGGCGCCATCTGGAACCAGGCGCTGCAGCGCCTGCACTGGATCGACATCGAGGCGCATCGCGTTTTCACGTACGACCCGACCACGGGCGAGAACCGCGCCTGCGACGTCGGCCAGAAGGTGGGCACGGTGGTGCCGCGCCGCGGCGGCGGCCTCATGCTGGCGCTGCACGAAGGCTTCGCGGCGCTCGACCCCGCCACCGGCCGCCTCCGGCTTCTGCCACGCCCGCCGGAACACGACCCGGCGGTCGCGCGGTTCAACGACGGCAAATGCGACCCGGCCGGACGATTCTGGGCGGGCACGATGGTGCTGCAGAAGGGGCCTGATCCGCAAGGGAGGCTCTACCGCCTCGACGCCGACGGCTCGATGCACGTCATGCTCCGCGGCGTCGGCACTTCCAATGGCATCGCCTGGAGCCTCGACCGGCGCACGCTCTACTACATCGACACGCCGCTGCAGCGGGTCGACGCCTTCGACTATGACGACGCCACCGGCGCGATCGCCAACCGCCGCACCGTCATTACGATTCCGCCGGACCTCGGCCGGCCGGACGGCTCGACGCTGGATGCCGAGGGCATGCTCTGGGTCGCGATGTGGGAAGGGTGGGGTGTGACCCGCTGGAACCCGCGCACGGGCGTGCTGCTGCAGTCGATTCGTCTGCCGGTGGCGCGCGTCACGTCCTGCGCGTTCGGCGGACCGGGACTGGACACGCTGTACCTCACCTCCGCCCGGGAGGGGCTCACGCCCGAACAGCTCGTGGCGCAGCCGTTGGCCGGCGGCCTTTTCCGGCTGAAGCCCGGCGTCGGCGGTCTGCCCGCCCCGGCCTACGCCGGTTGAAAGTCACCCGCTCCCGCGGCGGCCATCACGGCTGCAACCGCAGGGTGTGTTGCGTCGGTCCCGGCAGAAAGGGCGAGGGCTCGCCGCGCGTCCAGGCGTCGTAGCCGGCGCGATAGAAGGGTGAAAGCGGATGGCCGCACTCGCCGCCCGGCATTTCGAAAATGCCGTCCGCCTCGTGACCCGGGGACACGACAAAGCGCTCCGAGGCGCCGAACGCCGGACTTTGCACCCGCGGCATGTCGTTGTCGCCGGGCAGCGGCACGGCCGGCATGTCGAGCAGGTGCGCGAGCGGCCCGGGCAGAAAACGGCTGAAGGGATGCTCGATTCGCGCGGTGTTGCGCGAACCCCACGTGAGCCGCGCCAGCGGCCGGCCCTGGCGGTCCGCCCAGTGCAGCACGTCGCCGGCCGCGGCCAGCAGCAGCTCGTCCCAGCTGAAGTAGTCGGGCGTGAGAAAATTGGGCGGCCGCGCCTGCATCAGCCGCCAGAGCGGCTCCTCGTAGTCGAGGCGGTGAAAATCAAATTCGTCGTAGGCATCGCGACAGGGCTCGAAAATCGGCCCGAGGGCGCGCTCGGCGACAAAGCCCCGCCAGCGGCGCACGAGGTGATAGGCAACGGAGTCGGTCGAGGCGCGGCCGTTCCATTGGGCGACCAGGCGGCGCAGTTCGGCGCAGCCCGGGTGGGCGGCGACGGCATCGGGCGTGAGCGTGGCCAGCAGCAGTTTTTGCCAGCGGTCGAGCAGCAGAGCGCGGTCGTCGAGTTGCACCCCGAGCAGGTCCTTGGGCGTGGCGGGCGCGGCGAGGGCCGTGAGGTCGTCGCGCAGCTGGTGCGCCCGGGCGGACGACATGTAGCCGCCGTCGCCCAGTCGCGCGTAACCCTCGCCGCCGACGGCCCGATTGTTGGCGGACCAGAGCTGGCCCGACGCCGGCGAGATGACGCGGGGATAGTCCGGGGCCGGCAGGTAGCCCTCCCACCGGCGGTCGCCGTAGGCCCAGACGGCGGGGAGGCGGCCGTCGTAGCCGACGCGGCGCGGCAGGCGCCCCGCGATCGTCCAGCCGATGGCGCCGGTGTGATCGGCCACCAGCAGATTCTGGGCGGGCATGCCGAAGGTGGGTGCCGCGGCCAGGGCTGTCGGCACATCCGGCGTCGTTTCCAGCGCCAGCAGATTGAGGTTCATCGCCGCGGGGTCGTCGAACACCCAGCGCAGCGCGAACGAGCGGTGGCGCTCGCCTTCGCCGATCACCGGGCCCCAGATGGTCCAGTGGCTGACCGCGTCGACCGGCGCGCCGCCCTTGACGCGGATCGTTTCGTGGCGGTCCTCGATGAGGGTGAGGTCGTTGCCGTTCTTGTACAGCAGCGGATCGATGCTGCTGGGCTCAACCACCACGATGTCGGCGGTGTCGGCGTAGCTGTTGGTGAAGCCCCACGCGATGCGCCCGTTGCTCCCGGCGATCACCAGCGGGATCCCGGGCAGGGTGACGCCGGTCACGCGGTGCGCCTCGCCGGAGATCGGGGTGCGGGTCGGGGATTCCGGGTTTGCAGCGCCCTCGCCCCAGACCAGCGACGCCCGGTACCAGATGTTGGGCACCCGGAGGCTGAGGTGCATGTCGTTCGCGAGCAGGGCGGCGCCGCCCGCCGTGCGGCGGCCCGCGAGGGCCAGGGCGTTCGAACCGGGAACCAAGTCTGCGACCGGGGAGTCCCGGCGCGCCACGCGGGCGCCGGTCGTGGCCGCGGCGCCAGATTTCGGTCGGCGCAGGTCGATGACGGCCGGTCCCGGCACCGGCGGTGGCGGCAGGGTGCTGCCGTCCAACGCGGCGTCGAACTCGGTGCCGGCCGGCACCAGGAAGTCGAGCATGGTGCGGCCGTAGGTGTCCTGGATCGCGGCGAGCATGCGCTCGTACCCGTCGTGCGCATCCTGCAGGTCGAGCGCCTCGGTGTAGCCGACGAGCAGGGTGTCTTCGGGCCGCCACGGCTGCGGCCGCACGCGCAGCACGAAATACTCGAAGGGCCGGGCCCGGAGTGCGGCGAGGCCCGCGTTCACCCCCGCGGCATAGGCGTCGACCAGCGCGCGCTGGTTCGGCGGCAGCAGCGCCAGCGCCTCGCGGGCCAGCGCGCGGAAGCCGTGCACCCGTGCGTCGCGGTCGAGCGGCACCGCCGCCCCGCCGAAAAGTTCGGCCAGTTCGCCCGCGGACCGCCGCCGCAGGAGATCCATCTGGAAAAAACGGTCCTGCGCGTGCAGGTAGCCGAGGGCGCGCGCGACGTCGGGCCGCGTGGCGCCGCGAATCGTCGGCACACCCAGCGCATCGCGCTCAACCGTGACCGGCGCCGACAACCCCGGCAACGCCACCGCGCCGTCGAGCTGGGGCAGGCTGCGGCGCATGAGCCACCAGCCCCCCCCAGCCGCCGCCAGCCCGGCCAGCAGCAGTACGCTGAGCACGCTGGCCAGCAGGCGGAAACGGGTGCGGACGGCGGGGGACATGGGCGGGCGCCTCCAGCTTGAAGCTCAGGGCCCGCGAGGCGAGGAATCTCGCGCCGGATCCGGGCCTGCGAGTTCCGGGAGGAGGCGCGCCACGATCTCGTCCGGCGACAGGGCGGCGTCGACGACCAGCGCGGCGCCGGGCGCAGGTTCCTCCAGCGCGTCGAACTGGCTGCGGAGCAGGTCGGCTTTCATGTAATGGCGCCGGCGTCGTTGCAGGCGGGCATGGATGGCGGCGAAGTCGGTCTGAAGGTAAACGAAGCGTGTGATCTCGGAGGCCGCGGCCAGCTGGCGCCGGTAAGCCTCCTTCAGGGCGGAACAGGCGAGCACGACGGATTCGCCTTGGGAGGCGCAGGCGCGGAGGTGCGCGCCGAGGGCGGCAAGCCACGGCGCCCGGTCGGCGTCGGTCAGCGGCCGGCCGCGGCGCATCTTCTCGATGTTGGCCGGGGCATGGAAATCGTCGGCATCGCAGAACCGCCAGCGGCCGCCGAGCCGGGCGGCGAGTCTTTTTCCCACCGTGGTTTTGCCGGAGCCGGCCACGCCCATGAGAACGATGTTCATCAGATCTCTCTTCTCACTGCCCCGTTGTGCGTCAGGATGACGGGTAGGGACGGACCGCCGGGCCGTCCGCCACTCTCGGCGCGCCCGGCGGTCGCGCCCTACCGCAGCCGATCGGCGCGATGCGTGAAGGGACTATTACCACAGCCACGCCTTGGCCGCCACCGGATCGCGCTCCTCGTCGTACTCGATCAGGTCAAAGAAGGTCTCGATGGGTCCTCCTTCGAGCTTCTCCTCCTTGATCCGGGCTTGGAGGGTTTCCGAGCTGCCGTCGCGCCAGCCCCGCTTGGTCATGAAATTGTTCCAGACCTCGCAGGCCTCGGTGGTGCGCGCGCCGCCCTGTTCATGGCACCATGCAAGGATCTCGTCGGCGCCGCCTCCTTGGAGCACGCGGGCCGTGAGGTCGGGATATTTGACGTGCAGGAAATTGCAGCAGCGCCCGTCGAAACCGCGGCCGAGGTTGGCGTGGTAGTCGGCCGGAAGTTTGCCCGCGGCGTGCAGGCGGATTTTGTCGAGCATGCGGCCGAAGTAAACCAGCCGGCCGACCTTGGTGTAGGGACTGCGGAGACCAGGAACAGAGGGCATCTTAGATTTGCATCTGGCGATTTGCGGTGCAGGGCCGCTCGGGGACGTTCACCAGAGCCAGGCTTTGGCCCCCACCGGATCGCGCCCTTCGTCGTAGTCGATCAGGTCGAAGAAGGTTTCGACCGGCTTGCCGGTGAGGGCAAATTCGCGAATCCGCTCCTGCAGCACGGCGGAGCGGTCATCGCGCCAGCCGATCTTCATCAGGAAACGGTTCCAGGTGTTGCACTCGTCGTCGGTGCGCGCCGGGCCGCGGGCCTCGCACCAGGCCAGGAGCTCCTCGTCGGTGCCGCCCTGGAGGGTGCGGGCCTTGAGGTCGGCGTACGGCACGCCGAGGAAACGACAGCCGCGGGCGTCGAACAGGTGGGGCCGGCTCTCGCCGAGATTGGCGACATATTCGGCCGGCAGCTGACCGGCGGCGTGCAGCCGGATTTTGTCGAGCATGCGGCCGAAATAGACGAGGCGGCCGACCTTGACGTAGGGACTGCGGAGACCGGGAACGGAAGGCATGGGATATGAGATACCGGATATCGGATACCGGATTTGGAAAAGCAAGCAACCTCCGTCCCGGCGCTCTTTCCGGTGTCCGGTATCGCCAATCGCCGATTCCACTCACTCCCGCCAGTAGTACACCGCGGTGCAGAGCGCGGCCATCAGAATGGTCGGCACGATGACCCAATAAGGGTGAAACGGCACGCTCCAATGGCCGATGGCCCAGATCACGAGCAGGCATTTCGCGGTGATCACCAGCCAACCCGCCAGGATGATCCGCTCCGCCCAGGGGTCGCGCGCGATCCGCTCCGTCACCGCCACGTCCTGGATGAACGCCCGCTCGTAATCGGCGGGCGGCCGTCGCGTGATCAACTGGAGCAGGGCCGTGAGCATCCGACGAAAAGGTTGCCGGCGCCGGCCAAAAGGCAAACGGCGGCCGGATCCGGCGCGCCGCGTTGACGCCGCCGCGGCGCCCGGTACCGTGCCGGCATGCATCCCGCGCGCGCCGCCCTCGTCATCGTATTCGCATTTTCGTCCGCCGTGATTACGCTCGCCCAAGTGGACCGCATCACCGGCCGATCGTTTGCCACCCGTTCTGAAGTGATCGCGCAGCACGGCATGGTTTGCACCAGCCAGCCGCTCGCGACGCAGGTCGGACTCGACGTGCTCAAGGCCGGCGGCTCCGCCGTCGACGCCGCGATCGCGGCCAACGCCGCGCTCGGACTGATGGAGCCGATCAGCAGCGGCGCGGGCGGCGATCTCTTTGCCATCGTGTGGGACGCCAAGTCGCGCCGGCTTTACGGGCTCAACGCCTCGGGCCGCTCGCCGCTCGGTCTCGGTTACGAGCAGATGAAGGCCGAACTCGCGCGGCTCCACCGGACCACGATCCCGTCCTTCGGCATGCTGCCGATCAGCGTGCCGGGCGCGGTCGACGGCTGGTACGAGCTCCACGCGAAGTTCGGCCGGCTGCCGATGGCGCAGGTGCTCGCGCCGGCAATCCGTTACGCGGAGGAGGGGTTTCCAGTGAGCGAGCTCATCGCGTTCTACTGGGACCGCAACGTGGACATCGTGCGGGCCCAGCACCTGCCGGGGGCGTTCGCCGACACCTATGCGCCGGGCGGGCATGCACCGGCCAAGGGCGAGATTTTCCGGAATCCCGGCCTGGCCCGCACCTACCGGCTGCTTGCGGCGCAGGGCCGCGACGGGTTCTACCGCGGCGAGATTGCCGACCGGATCGACGCCTTCATGCGCGCCAACGGCGGCTGGCTGCGCAAGGCCGACTTCGAGAAACACACCTCGACCTGGGTCGAACCCCTCTCGACCAACTACCGCGGGTACGACGTCTACGAACTCCCGCCGAACGGGCAGGGCATCGCCACGCTGCAGATGCTGAACATCCTCGAAGGCTTCGACCTGCGGAAAATGGGCTTCCAAAGCGCCGACGCCCTGCACGTGATGATCGAGGCGAAGAAACTGGTGTTCGAGGATCGCGCGAAATTCTACGCCGACCCCGATTTCGCCAAGGTGCCGGTGAAATGGCTGATTTCAAAAGCCTACGCCGCCGAGCGCCGCAAGCTCATCGACCTGGCGCACGCGGGCCGGAGCTATGACACGGGCCATCCGCCGGTGAACGACGGCGACACCATCTACCTGTGCACGGCCGACGCCGAGGGCAACATGGTGTCACTCATCCAGAGCAACTATCGCGGCATGGGCAGCGGCATCACGGTGCCGGGACTGGGTTTCGATTTCCAGGATCGCGGGGAGATCTTCACGATGGAACCGGGCCACGCCAACGTCTACGCCCCGGGCAAGCGGCCGTTCCACACCATCATCCCGGCGTTCGTCATGAAGGACGGCCAGCCGTGGCTCGCGTTCGGTGTCATGGGCGGCGCGATGCAGCCGCAGGGCCACGTGCAGATTCTGGTCAACCTCATCGACTACGGGCTCAACCTGCAGGAGGCGGGGGACGCCGCGCGCTGGCAGCACGACGGCTCGACCGACTACGACCATCCGCGGATGACCGACGGCGGCTGGGTTTATCTCGAGAGCGGCATCCCGTGGGACGTCGTGGCCGAACTCAAGCGGCGCGGCCATGACATCCGGGTCGACCTGGGCGGCTACGGCGGCTACCAGGCGATCGAGTGGGACGCGCAGAATCACACCTACCTCGGTGCCAGCGAGAGCCGCAAGGACGGCCAGGCAGCGGGGTACTAGAGATAGGCGTCTGGGCGATTCTGATATTTGAGGCGCGGCCCCATTTGCGTGTTTGATCCGGAAGCGTGGTGGCGCGGAAGGACATGGGTTGAGGCGAGCGTTGTTCACAGTTCTTCCTCACGACCCTGCCTTGCACAGCGATGTCGCACATTCAGTGTGTGCCCGACTTCTAGAGTTTAATTCCCGATTGCGCGTAGATCGTATTTGCGAGGTGACTCATGATGATCGTGGCGGCCTTATGTAGAGCTGGCTCTCTGATTTCCGGGTGCCTGCCAATCGTGGGGTGGCTCGTGGCTTTGGAGCATCCGCCCCAGATCTTCTTAAGCTCAGTATAGACCTTGCTGTCCCGTTTTATTGGCTCACCGCCGTCGAAACACTGAATTGTCACCGCGTCAGAGTCAGTTGGGTGTTCGACACCAACGAACTCAATCAGCCAGCGCATCGCCGCATGTTGTCCTTCCCAGGTCGCATGGAAGATGCATTCGAGGTATAGACATTTTTGTGAATCGGTAGACACGTCTGGCTGCATATCCCGGATAAACCTCCTGCTCGCCAAGAGGGCATAGACGCGGGTGCGAATGTGCTGTTTCAGCCAGTAAGCTTGATCCTCTCTGGATAGATGCGGAGATCTCAGGTGTGGCGTTGAATCATTCTTTCTTGGCGCCCGCAATTCAAGCGAGCCGGCAAACCTCCTGCGACCGGCGCCGCGTCGGTTTTAGGAAAGGGCGACCGGCGATCTCGACATGCGCCGGGTCAGGCGGAGATCTTCCGCTTCTTGGCGGAGGGCTTCGATCGCCGCACGGTGTAAGGCGCGGCGGGTTCTTGGACCAATACTTCGGCAGGAATCTTCAGGCCGTGATGCAGGGCCCGGATCATGCTGAGACTGAGGGAACGCTTCCGGTTCATCACCTCCGAGACCTTGCTCTTGCTTTGGAGGTAGGGTTGGAGGCCGGCGGGTTGCAGGCCGGCCTGGTCCATGCGGAAACGGATCGCCTCGATGGGGT
>CAZAFS010000078.1:0-10413 GCA_964484165.1 uncultured Opitutaceae bacterium
CACTTTTCCCTTGGGGTGGAAAAGAGGGCATCAGCGATCTCCAGCTTCGCGTTTTCAGGATCCCCTATGCGGGTGATTCGCAGGCAGCCGACCTCGGCGCTCTCCTCCACGAACTCCAGTCCGAGCCAGTCGCCCAACACGACCCGCAGGATATACTCCCGTTCCGAACCGCAATTCGGAGGGTGGGTTACTTTCAACATGCGCGGAAGGGCGCTAAGGGGAGGCCGTTGGTTCGTTCCAACCCGTCAGACCCGTGCGGGCCACTTGCTTGACTTGGTGACTATAGAGGCAGTAGCACGCCAAATAATTCACAATCATCACCAGCGTATAGCCCTTGACCACCGCCATGCCGGATAAGCCTGCCCGGTGGCCCAGAAAGAGCAGGAGAAAAACCGCCAACGCCCGCGCCACATCAATTATAAACTGACCTTGCAGCCGACCGACAATATTCGGAATGACGCTTAACGACGAAACAGTCAGACCAACAGCATTGAGGAGGGAAAGCCAAAGCACGATCTCCCCCGCCGGTCGCCACTTTTCGCCCAAGGCGAACGGAACCACCCAAGGCGCTACCAGACCGACCAGCAGGATCAACAACGAACACGCGGCCCCGCGGATAAAGACCCGGTGAAAAAAACGGGCCATCTCGTGCGGTTGCTCCCGGGCCACCGCGGCCGCACTGCTGAAGAAAACCTGGCTCAACGCCCCGCCAATCAAGCCGACCGGCAGGCTGACCATCTTCATCCCCATTAGAAACTGCCCGGCAAAATCCGCGCCAAAATACGGGGCCAGCAGGATGCCCGGCAGGTATAATCCCAGGGAGTTGAACAGAGTGGAAGGGGCACCAATCAAAGGCAGCCGTCGGTATTTCTTTGCCAGCGTCCACAACCGCCGACCGAACTGCGGCTTTCGGCTCACCGTTTTCACGCATGGCAGCAATTCGGTGCGACGGGCCAGCCCCCACACCCCCGAACTGTATCCCGCGATCGCCGCGAGGATAAGGCCTAGCGGGCTCGGCGACAGGATTCCGAAACCCAGGTTTATTGCCGTCGAACTGATGAGTTGCGAACCCGCCGTCCGCGCGATGGCTCCCATATTCTTGCGTCGCAACGCCCAGTAGCGCAGTGCCCGGTAGACACCCGCTCCGATAATCCCAACCGGGATTAACCACGAGTACCATCCCAGCTGATAACCGTTTCCTTGAACTCCCAATAGCGCCCGCGCCCCCAGCACCGCGGCCACCCCCAATCCCCTCAAGAACACGAGGACCACCGAGAGGGAGGTCAGTCCCGCCGCCTCCTGATCATCCTCACAAATCGGTATGCCGGTCTCGTAGCAGAGACATCCGATAGTCAACGCCGTTGCGATAATTGAATTGTAAACACCGAAAACTCCATAATCAGCCGGCGTATACAGCCGGGAATATACTGGCGCGAGCAGAACCGCGATCGCCTGGGTCGCGGCAGTCGCACTTCCCAATAGCAGCGCCGCCCGGACCATTCCCCCCGTTGGAGCGAGTCGCTGCAACCACTTCCCCGGCGACATCATCGGTTTCACGCTCCTTCAACCATCCTCCAGCCCCCCGTTCAGACCTGGCCGGTGAGGCGCACCGGGTCGTTGACCGTCTTTTCCAGGCAAAGGCAGGCCACATGATGCGGTGCCGTGGAGGAGCCGAGCCGCGGCGGCTGCAGCCGCTCCCCGAAGCTCCAATACTCACCCGAGAAGCAGCTCCACAACTCCTGATTCACTATCCGCAAGCCTGCGCTCTGCACCCATTCTTCAACCTCTTTGCGGGAAATGATCTGACATCCATAGGTTGCTCCGCGTCCGTACGCATTCGAACCTTCCAGCCGATAAACGTCCGGTACGTAATGGTTCTCGTTATAGAAGAAGCCGACAATAAGACATCCTCCCGGCCGCAAAAGGCGCGCCATGGTTTGCATGGCGGCGAGGTGTCCCGGCACATGCTGGATCACGTCGATACAGGTGATCAGATCGAACGAGCCTTGAATCCGGCTGCTGCAAATGTCATCGGCCATCACCTGGAAATGCCGGTTCAGGGGACGACGACCCCAATAGCCGCGAAACTTGTCGATTGCAATGACCCCGGCTCCGCAATGTGACATCAAGTGAGGCAATGAAGACGTACCGGTGCCAACATCCAGCACCCGGCTGGGACAAATCCTTGCGAAATGTTTGAACAAGAATGCATACATGAACGACAGCTCGTTGATCGTTCCGGCCGGACGCTCGTGCGGCTCCGCCCAAAAGAACACTGGCAGAAGCGCTCTCATGAAAGCCTCGGCCAAGACGCGGATTCCGGCTTTCAGTTTTCGCACCAAGCGTTTAGTGGAGCCCGGGTAGGACTTTTCGGGGGTCATCGAGCGATGGTCGGCGGTTAATGAGAGAGTTGAACCTGCGTCAGCGACGCAGGCCGTTGGGTGGCACGGAACATGGCAACCGACTGCATCGCTGAAGCCGGCCCGCCCCGTCGGGCTCAACGCCACTCCTGGATGCTCGGGATCGCTGGGGGAGACCAGATATCTCCCTTCGCAGGCGCCTAGCCCGGATATTTCACAGCCATGGCAGATTTTTTCAGCGAAATATCCGTCTGGCCTGCGGCCAGAGCGACTTCGTCGCGGCTAGCCCCGACAAAGTCGGCCCGACAGGGCGAAGATTTCACACCACTGGGTGTGAAATCTTCGGGCTAGGACTTAAGCTCCCGATAACGACGGGCTCCAATGCTCATATCCACCGGCAGCGAAGCCTCTTCAGCAAGGTCCAGACAACGCAGCCGGCCGGGTTCACTCTCCTGATAACGCAAGCCCGACTCGGGACAATGCATTAGTCCATTGGCCCCAGGCTTCAGGACATGACCATGCCGGCTCATCCAACCTTTTTGTCGCGCCGGATTTCCAACCATCAAAGCGTAATCGGGCACGTCTTTGGTCACGACGGCCCCCGCCGCAATAAAGGCGTACCGGCCGACCGTTACACCACAGATGATGGTGGCGTTCGCCCCGATGGTCGCTCCGCGCCTGATCAAAGTTGCCTCATAGAGCTTGTGACGGTTGATTTGGCTGCGTGGGTTCGAGACGTTCGTCAGCACGCAGGAGGGCCCAAGGAAGACGTCATCCTCAACCACAACCCCAGTATAGATGGAAACGTTGTTCTGAACCTTCACGTTGTTGCCGATCACGACGCCGCCATCGACGTTCACGTTTTGACCCAACACGCAGCGTTCCCCGATCCTGGCGCCTTTCATAATGTGACTGAAGTGCCAGACCTTGGTGCCTGCGCCAATCACGGCTCCGTCGTCCACCACGGCAGTGGGATGAACGAAATAGTCCGGCGTTTTACTGACCCCCGACCCCTGACCCTTGGCCCCTGGTTTGGCGGCTTCGCCGTCCTGATCCAGACTGCGTTGGGCCATCTGCAAAACACGTAACACGCGCAGACCTTCGTGGCCGTCGGTGCGAGGGGGCCGACGGTCACGGCAGCATTCGAGGAAGTGGAGACATTCGTTCCGCAGCGGCTCGGCTTCTTCCACCAGGACCGGCTCGCCGGGTTTCTTGCTCGGCGTCGGCGTTTGGCCGTCCGCCCACGTCAGGTAGTGCCGGTACAACAGGAGCTTTTCGTTCCAAGGCCGGGTATCGTCGAACACCACCATGCCCGTCGAGCCGACCACGGTCAGTTTCTGTTCCTTGAATGGATTGAGCCAGGTCACGTAGATGTGCGCCCGCACGCCGTCAGCAAACTTGAGAATCGTGAGGGTCGTGTCTGCGACATCACGGCTCAAATAGGATCCGCCGACACAGCGAACCTGCTCCGGCATCTGATGGCCCGCGAGACTGAGAATCACTGAAAGATCGTGCGGAGCGAAACTCCAGAGCGCATTTTCCTCCCGGCGGATTTTCCCCAGGTTGAGCCGGTTGGAGGTGATATAGTGGAGTTTGCCAAGCTCACCCTGGGCAACGAGTGACTGGAGCTTCAAGATACAGGGGTGGTATTGCAGGAGGTGTCCCACCATGAGCACCCGGCTCTTTTGGTCGGCGAGTTCCACGAGTTCCTGGGCCTCGGATTCGTCGAGACAGAGGGGCTTTTCCACATAGACGTCCTTGCCGGCAAGCAAGGCGGCTTTGGCGATCTGGTAATGCAATGCAGCAGGAGCGGCAATGGCCACCTTGCTGATGGTGGCATCCTCCAGTACCTCCTGTATCTCCGTCGTTTTCATCACGCCGTCGTATCCGGTCTGATACGTTTTGAGGATGGCGGCTTGGGCGTCGCAGATGGTGTGAAGGCAGCCCAAGGCGTGGAAGTTGCGGGCAAGGTTCTTGCCCCAATAGCCGGCGCCGATGAGGGCCAAGTCGCGGGAAAATTGTTGGGAAGTCATGGAAGTGCGAGGACCGACGTTAGAGGCGGGAGGTCAATTGTGCATGGCCTGCGCAATGCGCTTGGATGCGGCCCCATCACCATAGGGGCTTGCCGGTTGGCCTTTTGTACCCTGGGCTGCGAGGATCGCATTGACGATGGCAGTAGGGTTTACGGGCGGGACTAAACGGTTCCAACCCAGTGCCACCAATTCAACCCACTCCGTTTCATTGCGAAGAGTGACACAGGGGACGCCGTGGAAAAATGCCTCTTTCTGAACCCCCCCGGAATCGGTGGCGATCACCTGCGCCGATGATTCCAGACGAATCATGTCCAGAAAGCCCACGGGATCGATAATTTCGATGCGGCCCAGGCGAATCCCTTGCATGGCAGCGAGCCGCGCACGGGTGCGGGGATGGAGCGGCAGGATGACACGGAGGGATTCCGCCACGGTGCCGAGCCCCTCCATGATCGCTTTGAGGCGGGCGGGATCGTCAGTGTTCTCCGCGCGATGAATCGTCGCGAGCACATACGGGGCCTTGAGCAACCCCAACCGGTCGAGCACGGTCGAAGACCGGGCCGCGTGCTGGCGAAACATCAACATGGCGTCAAACATCACATCGCCCGTCCACCTGATGCGGTCTGCCGGGATGCCTTCCCTCAACAGGTTTTGCCGCCCGGCTTCCGTGGGAACGAAGAGGAGCGTGGCAAGCGCATCCGCCACGACCCGATTGATCTCCTCGGGCATGTGGCGATTGAAGGAGCGTAGTCCAGCTTCAACGTGCGCGACTGGAACATTCAGTTTGGCCGCCGCCAACGCACCCGCCAGCGTCGAGTTGGTGTCACCATAGACCAGCACCCAGTCTGGCTTCTGTTTGCTGATCACCCCATCCAATCCGGCGAGCATGGCCCCCGTCTGCGCGCCGTGGCTGCCCGACCCGATGTTGAGATTCAGATCGGGTTTGCGAATGCCCAATTCCTCGAAGAAGACTTCCGACATGTCTTGGTCGTAGTGCTGGCCAGTGTGCACCAGATATTCGCCGATGCCCTCATTCGCCAAAGCACGACTCACCGGAGCCACTTTGATGAACTGGGGCCGGGCACCCACGACGGTGAGAATTCTGGGCATGGCACTTCGAGGATTCGGGAAACCGGAGGATCAAAGGCTGGCCTTGAGCGCATGAACGATGGAATCCTGGTCCTCCTCGGACAGAAACGGATGCATGGGCAGGCTGATAACCTCGCGAGAAGCCCGTTCCGAAACCGGGAAATCGCCCCAGTGATAACCGAGCGGCGCAAACACGGGCTGCTCATGGAGACACTTGGGATAATAGACTGCGGTTGGAATGCCTGCCGCTTTCAATCGGTTTCCCAGTTCGTCGCGGTTCGCCACCCGGATCGTGTATTGCGCATAGACGTGGGTGTTGCCAGGCGCGACTTCCGGCACGACGCACCGGTCGCGCAGCGCCTCAGAGTAGCGGGCGCCGATCCGGCCGCGCGCCTGCACCTCCGATTCGAGGTGGGGAAACTTGGCGAGCAACACCGCGGCCTGCAGCGTGTCGAACCGGCCGTTCATGCCGAGGTAGGGATGATGATGACGCTTGAGACCGCCGTGCGTGCGGATGGCGCGCATCTTTTCGGCCAGGGCGTCGTCGTCCGTGAACAGCGCTCCGCCATCACCATAGCAGCCGAGCGGCTTGGCGGGAAAGAAGCTGGTGCCGGCGACGCGAGTGGCGGCACAACTCCTGCAACCGCGTTGTGTCGCGCCAAAACTCTGGGCCGCGTCCTCGATGACGGTCAGATTGTGCCGGGCGGCGATGGCGTTGATGGCCGCATAGTCCGGCATCTGCCCGAAAAGGTTGACGGGCATGATGGCCTTGGTGCGGGGGGTGATCGCGGTTTCGATCCGATTGACATCGATATTGTACGTGGCCGGATCGATGTCGACGAACACGGGTCTCGCTCCCACCAGGCCCACCACCTCGGCGGAACTGATCCACGTGAACGGCACCGTGATGACCTCGTCGCCCGGCCCGATGTCGAGGCCGCGGAGAGCGATTTCCAGGCTGTCCGTGCCGCTCGCGGTCGTGATGCCATGCTTCACGCCGACATAGCGCGCCAGGGCGGCTTCCACCTCGGCGATTTCCGGACCCATGATGAAATGCCCGTGAGCCAGAACTGCGCTCATGCGAGCGTCAATTTCCGCTTTGTAGCGGGCGTATTGAATCTTGAGATCGATGAATTCCATGATGAATGGGAAACGGTTGAAACGGGCGGAGCAGGCCACCCCCCTCTCAGGGCGCCGGCGCCCTGGCAATGCCGTCCTTGATCCGCTTGATGTGACCACGACCCATGCCCTTGACTTCACAGCCGAGCTCAAGGTAGCGACGGATCTGCGCGTCGTTCAGGATGCAGAAACAGTCCATCACCGCGAAGGGCCGGCCCACACTCTTGAACACTTTGTCGGGTTCGAGTCCCAGGTACGGTGCGTGACGCACGGCGAGGACCATCGCGTCGACGCCCTTCATCGCGGCCCACAGATCCTTCTCCAAGCGGAGATCCTTGAGCGGTTCCTGCCGATGGAAGAACCGCGAAGCGCTGTGGCCGGGTTGCGGGTAGGTATCCTGCGCTTCGAATTCCCACCAGTGGTCCAGGTACGGGTCGTGCACCCGGACGTTGGCGCCCATTTCGGTCAGCTTGCGCACCATGATCTCCGACCCGCTATACCGGGTGTCGCCGACATCTTCCCGGTAGGCGGCGCCGAGGAGCAGGATCTCGGAGGCCGCGATGGGCTTGCCCATGTTGCGCAGCGCGTCGCGCACCAGCTGCGGCGCGTGGAGTGAGCGGGTGTCGTTGATGTCGATGGCCAGCGGCGTCATTTTGAAGATCTGATCTTCCCAGCCAAAGATGTGCTTGTAGGCCCAGAGTCCGAGCCCGCCGTCCTTGGGCAGGCAATACCCGCCAATGCCCGGCCCGGGGAAAAGCATGTTCGAGTGGGTGGGCCGCACCTTGATCGCCTCGATGACCTTCTTCAGATCGACTCCGTTGCGCTCGGCGAACAGCGACCACTCATCCATGAACGCCAGGATCGTCGCGCGGTAGCTGTTCTCCACGATCTTCGCCGTTTCCGACTCGATCGGGCGATCCAGCACGGTCAGCGGGAATTTCTTCGTGTTCAGGACCTCGGTCAGAAACTCGGTCACCCGCTTTCGCGCCTCGAGGGTGACCCCGCTGCAGACGCGCCAGAAATCGCGGATCGACGCGACATAGTTCTTGCCCGGCATGACCCGCTCGTAGCTGTGCGCCAGCAAGGGATCGGATTTGATGCCGCGTTTCTCAAAGATCTTCTTCATGATCGGATACGCGATCTGCTCCGTGGTCCCGGGAGCGACCGTCGTTTCGATCAGCACCAGCGCGTGGGGCGGGATGTTCTCGGCAATCGTGGCCAGTGAGGCCTCGAGCGCATCCATGTCGGCCGAGCCGGTGCGCACGTCGCCCAGCGATTCCTTCAGATAGTCGCATTGGACGTCCACCACGACGACATCGGCCAGCTTCAACGCTTCGTAAGTGTAAGTGGCCACCAGCGTCTTCTTCTCTTTCACGCACCGGGCGATCAGCCGTTCCACCTCGGGATCCTCGGCCTTCACGGGCGAAATCCCGCGGTTGAACAAGGGGATTTTCCAGAAACTCCGGGGACTGGGGCGCTGCATGCCGATGACGAATTTGCCCGGACGCTTTTTCCGATCGGTGGAATCCGCGATCACGGCGGCCATCACCGCGCCGACGAAACCCAGGCCCACGACGACCACCACTTCCCGGCCGGCCTTGCGTTGCGCGGCGGCAAGTTTTCCCAAACGGACGAACTCGGCTCGATATTCCTTTGGGGTCGGCAAGGAGAATCGTTCACCCGTGGGGCTGATGGAGACTGTGTCGTTCGTCATGCTCTTGGTTATCCGTTACCGGTTATTGGTCATTTGAGAGAAGCCGCCGCACGCTTCAAATCGGCCATGGCGCCGTTGGTACTGACTCAGTTTGTCATTGCGAGGAGCCGACAGAAACGGGCGACGAAGCAATCCAGCTAGCTGGATCGCCACGCCCGGCGGTGCCGGGCTCGCGATGACAAGGCAAACTGAGTCACTACCTCGCCGTTGATCGGCTTGACGGCGGTCTCGATCTTCTCTCGTCCAGCATTCAGGGAAGCCTTCGCAACCAACCCCTCGTCGCAAGCTGTGATCAGATGGTCCCGAACCTCAAACGCCGGACCGCGGGCGTTACGGCAGAACTGGCGGTGGTCGGGGTTATGAAACCGACCGTATCCTTCCGCGATATTGGCTGTGATGGAACGGGCGGCGCGTAGGCGTTGATCGCCAAGGCGGGATCTCTCCTCTTTCGGCAGCGCCGGGACTGTTTCCTTGGCCACAAACAGCGTTGCGTGGCGCCCAGCCTTCCAGCAATCGGGATCCTCAGAGCCTTTGCCGGCCGCTCTTCCAGACGAGTCCATCCTCAAATCTTTGCCCAACAACCAATAACCGGGAACCCCTTGGGCGCCGCGCCCACAGCTTCGCCCCGTCGCTTCCGAGTACCAGCGACGACTGCGGTTGACCGGAGTGTTTCGACTGATCACCGATGGCGTGAAGCCAACAGCGTCTTGAGTACGGGCATGACCAGCGTGGCCTGGCGGCGCCAGGTTTCCAACTGCTCCACCCGTTCCAACTGAAATTCCTTGTGCGCGGCCTCGGCCAGCTCGCGCAAGCGCCGCATGCGCATCCTTCCCTGCCCCACCAACGGCTCGATCCTCCCTCTGATGATCCCACTGAGCAACCGGCGCAGGCCGAGTTCCGGTTCGTAGTAGTCGCGGGCGGCCGCACCGGTGGACCGTCCGACTGTCCGGCCGTCAGACGGTGAAACCGGCTTGATGGCGCCGAGGGAGCGCAGCAACTGCAGGCCCTGGCTGGCGGAGCCTTTGCTGATATCCAGCCGTTCCACAATATCGGAGAAACTGAGGGGCGCGGGCGAGGCATAGAGCAGACCGTAAATCTGCCCGATCGACCGGGGCAGGCCGAGGGCATACACCACCTCGGCAAACAGCTCGATGCTTTCGGACTGGAAATCCGCCGGGTTTCCAGCGCGATGGGCTTTAAGCGGAACGCTGGGGGCGGACTTGACTGTTGGGCTGGAGGGCAATGGGTGGACGGGCGGCCGGCGTAATCACTCCTTCATGCCGCGACTGGATGTTCTGTTCAAGAGAAAATGAACAAAGAA
Source organism: uncultured Opitutaceae bacterium (assembly GCA_964484165.1). Classification (GTDB taxonomy): domain Bacteria; phylum Verrucomicrobiota; class Verrucomicrobiia; order Opitutales; family Opitutaceae; genus Fen-1467. The sequence goes on from CAZAFS010000078.1 coordinate 9,634, forward strand.
GCCGTGACCGGAAAGCGCGGGGATCTCGGGGCGGAACGGATCGGAAATCAGGCATCCACGGAACCAAGATCGAGTGCCCGCGGCATCGGGAACTCATCTCCCTTTGCCCTGCGAGCGCCAGCGCGAGGCCCGCCTGCGGCCTGGGCGTTACCGCGAGGTAGGCCGACCTTCGCGGAAGGCTGCCATACCTTCCCAGCTTCCCAAAAACCACGCCCACCCTGGAAATCCTATACGCAGCGTCATTAATGTCTGCATCTCTTGGAGGGCCCGGCTCCGCCCGGGCCGGTTGGCCGACGCGGAGGTCGGCCCTCCAAAGCCGGTTGGCCGACGCGGAGGTCGGCCCTCCAAAGTCGCCGCCAAATCAGACGTCGTGTATAACCCTGGTCACCAGTCCAACAAAAGGGAGCAGGTCGGGAGCGCCTCACGGCAGGTTACCTGGCCGATCCGTGCAGTCTGATTCCTGGAGTCCACTTCACCTGGCGGGCTTGAACAAATATTGTTCGTAAACATCAGGATAATGTCCCGTCGGAGACATGACCCTGCCGACCATGATGTAGTTCTTCTCCACGTTGATGCCGTATCGTTCCAGCAGATGAGGCGAAAGCTTAACGGGGCCGGTTGGTTCCGTAAGAACCCATGCCTCGCGCAGTTCCTGGCGGGACATGCGATCAAAGAAGGCTATCGCCACATCATCGGAGCCCGGATTCCCCCCATGCATCCACGGCCGCCCGATTGCCTTTGCCCCTATTGCATACAGGAGCCCCGGAAAGCGACCAGTCA
>CAZAFS010000079.1:0-10403 GCA_964484165.1 uncultured Opitutaceae bacterium
GAGCGCGGACAAGGTGAAGTTCCGCAAGGCGGTGCGCCCGGGCGACCAGCTCGTGCTCAACGCCAAGCTCAGCCGGATTCGGGGCAACAAGATCGCCACCGCCGAGGTCTCCGCCAGCGTGAACGGCCTCGTGGTCTCGTCGGCGGAACTCATGTTCACACTGGCCGACGAGGAACAGATCGAATAGCCCCCGGTCCAGCGCCGCCGGGTCCATCATCCGCCCGCCCGAGACTCCGCCCACCAAGCCAGCCGACCATTGCCCGCGCCCCCCGGCGCTCCCCGCGACCGTCGCTTTCCGGATCGAATCATGGCCTCCCGCATCCATCCCACTGCGATCGTTGAGCCGACGGTTCAACTCGGCACCGACGTCACGATCGGCGCCTACGCCTATCTCGGGGGCACGGCCGTCATCGGCGACGGCACCGTCGTCCACCATCATGGCACGGTCGAGGGCAACACGGTGCTCGGCCGCCAGTGCGAGGTGTTTCCCTACGCGGCCGTCGGCACCAGGACGCACGACCTGAAATTCAAGGGCGGCGATCCCGGGCTGCGCATCGGGGACCGCAACATATTTCGCGAGTACGTCACGGTGCATTTTGCCACGAAGGACGGCACCTTCACCGTGCTCGGCGACGACAACGTCATCCTGGCCTACAGCCACATCGCGCATGACTGCGTGATCGGCCATCATCTGGTGATGAGCAGCCAGTCGGCGCTGGCCGGCCACGTCGTGGTCGGGGATCACGTCAACGTCGGCTGGGGCACGGGCGTCCACCAATTCTGCCGCGTCGGCGCCTTCGCCATGCTCGGCGCGATGTCGAAGGTGGTGCAGGATGTGCCGCCGTTTTTCATCGCCGACGGCAACCCGGCGGTCATCCGTTCGCTCAACAAGGTCGGACTGGAGCGCGGCGGCTTCACCCCGGAGCAGATCGAGCGCGTGAAACAGATCTACCGCATTCTTTTTCGCGAGGGGCTCAACCGGGGCCAGGCCACCGAGCGGCTGCAGCAGCATCCCCAGGCGGCCAGCGAGGAGTTTCAGCGCGTGCTGGCCTTCGCCGCCGCCAGCGAGCGCGGGCTCATGCCGGGGCGCTGACCGGGCGGATCCGCGCCGGCTACTTTTTCTTGTACACCGTCGCCGGGTCGAACACGCGCGCCCCGGTGAATTCGAGCCGCAGCGCGGCCTCGTCGGCGAGGCGCCGGTAAAAGCACGAGCGGTAGCCGTTGTGGCAGGCGGCGCCGCCGACGTTCTCGACCTTCAGGAGCACGACGTCCTGGTCGCAGTCGACGCGCAGCTCCTTCACGAGCTGCACATGGCCCGACTCCTCGCCCTTCACCCACAGCTTGCCGCGCGAACGGCTCCAGTAGGTCGCCCGCCTGGTCTTGATGGTGTGGGCGAGCGCCTCGGCGTTCATGAACGCGAACATCAGCACTTCATTGTCCGCCGCATCCGTCGTGATGCAGGGAATCAGGCCGTCCGGGCCGAACTTTGGCTGCAGCGTGGTGCCGAGCTCGATTTCCGGGGTGGTGGTGCGGGGCGGGAACGGGGGCGTGGTCATGGAAAGCGCGGGGGACTCAAGTTTCTGACGATGGTTGGGGGTGCTCGGCCAGTTTCAACAGATAGTCGTAGGCGTAGAGCCCCGTGCGGTGACCGTCGCTGAATTCGAAACGCAGCGCGTAGTTGCCGATCCGCTCCCAGCCGAGGACGGTCACGCCGGAGAAGTCGCGCGGGCCGTGGCCGCCGTGCTGCTGCCCGAAAATGTCCCGCTCGCCGCTGGTCTCCGCGCTCGGCGAGGCGGCGCGCAGGCGGCCGGCCGGGAAAAAGGATTCGCGGCCGTCGCTCCAACGGACGGCGACTTCGGAACCGATGATCTGGACATCGACTGGCGACAGCATGGCCACGGAAGGTGAAGTGAAACAATGCGGCGGTGAAGGAAACAGCAAATCCGAAAGGCCGCCGGCAGCAAGGGCATCTTCCCCGGGTTGGCGGTCGGCGCGCCCACGCGGTCATGGCGGCGCCGCCCGCCGCCGATCCACGATTTGCCGGGCCGGCTCCAGATCGGGCCGAGTCCGCACGGCGGCCCGCGCCGCAGGCATCGGCTTTTCGGGCCCGGCCTTTCTCGGACCGGGCCTTTTCCTGCCCGGCGGGTGCGGGAAATCCCGGCAGGGGACGCCACCTGCATCGGGGTCTTGCGCAGCGGCGCCAAGCACTGCAAAGTGGTCTGATTCAGCGCTTCCCTGGCCCTGTGATCGCGTTCCATCGTCACCACCGCCCGCCCATGAAAAAACTCGCCCTTGCCGCCCTGCTCCTCGGGACCGCGTTTTCCGCCCCTGCCGCCAGCAAGATTGTAGTGACGGTCACCAACGACCCCGGCATCGCCCGGCCCGCCGAGGTCATCGCCGTTCCGATTCACGACGTGCAGCAGCTCCTGCCCGGTGTGATGATCGACCATTACGTGGTGAAGGACGCGGCGGGCACGGTGCTGCCGTACCAGGTGACGAATTTCAAACCGGAGGAGCACCACGACTATTACCTCGATCTGCTCTTCCAGCACGATTTCGCCGCCGGAGAAAAGACCGCGGTGTTCACCATCGAGCCGTCCGAGAAGCCGGTGCCCCCGTTCCCCACCAGGGTGTTTGCCCGCTACGTGCCGGAGCGATTCGACGATTTCGCCTGGGAGAATGACCGCCTGGGCCACCGGATCTACGGGCCGGGGCTCAATTCCCCCGCGCCGGGTCGCGACCGCATGATCAGCAGCGGCGTCGATGTTTGGTGCAAACGGGTGCGGTATCCGATCGTGGATCGCTGGTACCTCAAGGGCCACTACCACGAGGACTCCGGGGAGGGATTGGACATGTACAATGTCGGCACGTCGCGTGGGTGCGGAGGCACCGGCGTGTGGGCCGACGGCAAGTTGCACGTCTCCGGCAATTGGATGTCCTGGAAGGTCCTGGCCAACGGTCCGATCCGCGTGGTCTTTGAACTCGCCTATGCGCCGTGGGATGCGGGCAACGGTATCAAGGTCTCCGAAACCAAGCGATTCACGGTCGATGCGGGGCACAACCTTGACCTGATCGAGAGCACGTTCGCGATCGACGGCGCCGGCGAGGTCACCATCGGCATCGGCCTCAACAAGAACAGCGCGGACAAGGGCCAGGAGCCGAAGGTGAACCTGACCCAGGACGAGGCCGACCACGCCCTGGTGCAGTGGGAGGCGCAAAGAACCAATGGCGCGATCGGGGAGGCCATTATCCTGGCGCCGGGCGAGTTCCAAGGCTACGGCGAGGACGCCCTCAACCATCTCGTCCTTGCGAAGGCCGTCGCGGGCCAACCGGTGCGCTACTGGGCGGGGGCCGGTTGGACAAAGAGCGGTGATTTTGCCTCGGAGGCGGATTGGAAGGCCTATGTGGCGGATTGCGCCCGGCGCCTGCAGGTGCCGATAAAGATCGCCAAGATCGAGCCGGAGTGAATTTCTTTTCCCGATGAAGCTACATTATTTTCCGAGTCCGGCCGCGACCAACACCCTCGGCACGGAGCAACTGCGTGAAAGCTTCCTGGTCGGCGGGCTGTTCCAGCCCGGCCAGGTCACCGCCCACTACACCGATCTCGACCGCATGATCGTCGGGGCCGCCGTGCCGGGCGCCACCCCGCTCGCCCTCCCGGGCGCGAAGGAGACGGGCACCGACTACTTCCTCGAACGGCGGGAGATCGGCATTCTCAACATCGGGGCGGCCGGCGGCGTGCGCGTGGGGGCGACCCGGCATGAGCTCAACAACCTCGACTGCCTCTACATCGGGCGGGGGGAGAAGGAAGTGACCTTCGAGAACGGACCCTCGGGCCAGGCCCAGTTCTACTTCATCAGCACACCCGCGCACGCCAAGCACCCCACGGTGCTGGCCACCCGCGCCCAGGCGGAAGTGCAGGAACTCGGCGAACCGGCCGGCGCCAACCGCCGGCGCATCTGCCGCTACATTCACCTCAATGGCGTCAAGAGCTGCCAGCTGGTCATGGGTTTCACCGAATTCGAGCCCGGCAGCGTCTGGAACACCATGCCACCGCACACCCACAGCCGGCGCACGGAGATCTACCTGTATTTCGACCTCGGCGCGCAGATCGTGATCCACCTGATGGGCGAGCCCACGGCGACGCGCCACCTCGTGGTGCGCGACCGCGAAGTGACGCTCTCGCCCGCGTGGTCCATCCACGCCGGCGTCGGCACCGGCAGCTATCGTTTCTGCTGGGCCATGGGCGGCGACAACCAGGTTTTCCACGACATGGACCCCGCTCCGATCGCCGAATTGCGCTGAGCCGCCGGCGGCCCCTCAACCCGAACCAGAACACCACGAATCCAACATGAGCTCGATACTCGATCGCTTCAGACTCGACGGCAAGGTCGCCATCGTCACCGGCGCCGCCCGCGGCCTGGGACAGGGCATGGCCCTCGCGCTGGCTGAGGCCGGCGCGGATGTCGTCGCCGTGGACATCCTCCCGGCGGAGGACACCCAGAAACAGGTCAAAGGCTTTGGCCGCCAGTGCGCCACGATCGCGGCCAACCTCGGCGACCGTCCGGCCATTCCCCGCGTCATCGCCGAGGCGAGAAAGGCGTTCAGCCATGTTGATATCCTCGTCAATTGCGCCGGCATCATCCGCCGCGCCGATTTCCTGGATTTCTCCGAGAAGGACTGGGACGACGTCATGGGCATCAACATCGATGCGGTCTTCTTCCTGAGCCAGTGCTTCGTGCGCGACGTCGTGGCGCGCGGGGCGAAGGGCAAGATCATCAACATCGCCTCGATGCTTTCGTTCCAGGGCGGCATCCGGGTGCCGTCGTACACCTGCTCGAAGAGCGCGGTGCAGGGCCTGACCCGGTTGATGGCGAACGAACTGGCCGGGAAGGGCATCAACGCCAATGCGATCGCCCCCGGCTACATGGCCACCGACAACACCGCGCCGCTGCGGGCGGACGCCAACCGGGCCAACGCCATCCTGGAGCGCATTCCCGCGGGTCGCTGGGGCACGCCCGACGACCTCAAGGGCGTGGTGGTGTTCCTCGCGTCCGCCGCCTCCGATTACGTCAACGGCTACACGATTGCCGTGGACGGCGGCTGGCTCGCGCGTTGATCCCGCGGCGACCGGGGTGACTCCGGTTGGGGGTGCCCGCCGCGGCGCCGTGGCGCCGCGGGCCGGGACGGCGCGGCGGAATCGCGCCGGTGCCCGAGGTTTTGCTTGAATCAAGGACACGTGTCCGTTACATCCGATTCTCCGCTTCACTCCCAATCTGGGCGCCGGCGCAACCGCCCGCCTGATCCTCCTCCCGCCCGTCATGAATCGCATCCCTGGCCGTCGTGTCGGTCTGTTGTTATCCGCCGTGCTGGCGGCCGCCGCGGCCCGCGCCGCCGACCCGCCGCTGCCGCGCGAGTTTGGTGGCGCCACCCCGCTACAGTGGTCGGTCCGGCTGGCTGATTCGGAAATGGCCCGCCGCGGCGAAAGCCTCGTCTACCGCGAGGGAGGCGCCGCCAAATGGGATTACGCCGTCGGCCTGTTCACGCTGTCGCTCGTCAAGCTCGGCGAGCAACTGCATGAGCCGCGCTATGGCAGCTACGCCGGGTCGGTCATCGGCTCCTTCATTTCGTCGGACGGGCAGATCCGGGGTTACCGGGTGGAGGACTACAATCTCGATAACCTCAATGCCGGAAAGACGGCACTGGCGCTTAACCGCCTGACCGGGGAGCAACGCTACCAGCAGGCCGCCCGGCTGCTGCGCCGCCAGCTGGACACGCAGCCGCGGACCAACGAGGGCGGCTTCTGGCACAAGCAGCGATATCCGCACCAGATGTGGCTCGACGGCCTCTACATGGAGGCGCCGTTCTATGCCGAGTGCGGACAGCTGTTCGGCGAACCGGCGGCGTTCGCTGACGTCGCGCAACAGCTCCGCCTGGCTGGAACCCACACGTTCAACCCCGCCACCGGCCTGTTTTATCACGGCTGGGACGAGAGCCGCACGGAGTCGTGGGCCAACAAGACCACCGGCACCTCGCCCAGCTTTTGGAGCCGCGCGATCGGGTGGTACGCAATGGCGCTGGTGGATGTGCTGGATTATCTGCCGGCCGACCATCCCGCGCGCCCCGAGCTCATCGCCCTGCTGCAGAAGCTCTGCGCCGGCGTGGCCCGCCATCAGGACGCGGACAGCGGTCTGTGGTACCAGGTGACGGACCAGGGCGCCCGGCCGGGCAACTATCTCGAGGCGACGGGCTCAAGCATGTTCGTGTACACGCTGGCCAAGGGCGTCAACCACGGCTACCTGCCGCGCGACTATGTGCCGGTGTTGGTGAAAGGTTACGCGGGAGTGATCGGCCGGCTGGTGAAGGTCGACAACAAGGGGGCGGCGACTTTGACCCAATGCTGTTCGACGGCCGGCCTGGGCTACGGGCGCGACGGAAGCTTTGCCTACTACGTGGGCGAGCCGGTGGTGGACAACGATTTCAAAGGGGTGGGGCCCCTCATCCTCGCAGGCCTGGAACTGCAGAAACTGCTGGGCCTTCCGCTCGCGGCGACCCTCCCGGCCTCGGCGGGAACGGCGGCGCCGGCGGCGGCACCTGAACACGTGTTTGCGCCGGAATGGGCCGGGGTCCCCGGGATTCTGGCGCGCATCAAGGCGCCGGTGTTTCCCGCCCGGGAATTCCCGATCACCGACTACGGAGCGGTGGCGGACGGGCAAACCGACTGCACCGCGGCCATTCAGAAGGCGATTGAAGCCTGCCACCAGGCGGGCGGCGGCCACGTCACCGTGTCGGCTGCGGGCGTGTTTCTCACCGGCGCCATTCACCTGCTCAGCAACGTCGACCTCCACGTCGCGGAGGGCTCCACACTCCGGTTCCTCACGGATCCGGCCCGCTATCTGCCGGCGGTTTTCGCCCGCTGGGAGGGAGTGGAGTGCTACAACTATTCGCCCTTAGTTTATGCGCTGGACCAGGAGAACATCGCCGTGACCGGCGGCGGCACGCTCGACGGCGCGGCCTCCGACCTAAATTGGTGGGCGTGGGCGCGGAAGGGGCCGGACCGGAAATCCTCCGCGAGCGTGGACGCCAGGGCCCTCAATGAGATGGGCGACCGGGGAGTCTCGGTGGAACAGCGGGTATTCGGCGCGGGACACTGCTTGCGGCCCAACTTCATCGTGCCCTACCGCTGTCGCAACGTCCTGATCGAAGGCGTGCGCATCCGCCGCTCGCCCATGTGGGAGGTCAATCCCGTGCTCTGCACCAACGTCATCGTGCGCGGAGTGGACATCGTCTCCACCGGCCCAAACAACGACGGCTGTAATCCCGATTCGAGCCGCGATGTCTTGATCGAGAACTGCCAGTTCACCACCGGCGACGATTGCATCGCGATCAAGTCCGGGCGCAACGACGACGGCCGCCGCGTGAACATGCCGGCGGAGAACATCGTCGTCCGCGGCTGCACCATGAAGGATGGCCACGGCGGCGTCGTCATCGGCAGCGAGACGTCCGGCGGGGTCCGTAACATTTTTGTGGAGGATTGCGTGATGGACAGCCCGCATCTGGACCGCGCGCTGCGATTCAAATCCAACGCCCGCCGCGGCGGCGTGATCGAAAACGTCTTCCTGCGTCGGGTGGAGATCGGCGAGGTCGCCGAGGCGATTCTCACCGTCGACTTCGTTTACGAGGAGGGCGCCCGGGGTTCCTACCAACCGGTCCTGCGCAACGTGGTGCTCGAAAACATCACGAGCCGCGCCAGCCCGCGGGTGATGTGGGTGGTGGGCTTTGCCGGCGCGGTGATCGAAGGCGTGCGTTTTGTCGACTGCACGTTCCGCGGAGTGCAGTCAGCTGAGGTCTTGCAACATGCCGGCCTGATCTCGTTGAATCACGTCACCATCGAGCCCGCGAAGATCGACCCGAGTCTCAACTCCCGCACCCCGCCATGACCGCCCCGTCAACCTCCCCGCCCAACACCTCCAACTTTCGCTGGGTCATCTGTGCCCTGCTGTTCTGGGTCACCACCGCGAACTACATCGACCGAAGCGTCTTCGGCAATCTGGCGCCGGAGCTGCAGTCCAAGATCGGCTGGACGGAAGGGCAATACTGGTGGATGACCGTCGGCTTCAGCCTGGCCTACGCGTTCAGCATGCTCATCGCCGGGCGGATCATCGACGGGATGGGCTTGCGCTGGGGCTTCGTTCTCGCCGTGGCCCTCTGGGGGCTGGCGGCGATGGGGCATGCGCTGGCCTCCACCGTGATGGGCTTCTTCATCGCGCGCATCCTGCTCGGATTGTTCGAGGGCGGCAATTTCCCCGCCGCGATCAAGACGGTCGCCGAGTGGTTCCCGAAGAAGGAGCGCGCCCTGGCCACCGGCCTGTTCAACTCAGGCTCGAACGTGGGCGGCATTCTCGTGCCGTTCGGGCTGCCGCTGCTGCTGCCGGTGTTCGCGAAGCTCACCATCGCGGGACACACGCTCGGCTGGCGCGGGGCGTTCATCTGCACCGGCATTTTCGACATCACCTGGATCGGGGCCTGGCTGCTGGTTTACCGGCGGCCGCAGGACCATCCGCGCGTCTCCCCGGCGGAAATGGCTCTGATCATGAGCGAGCCGCCCGAGCCGACGGTCAAGATTCCGTGGCGCCGGCTCCTGCCGCACCGCCAGACGTGGGCGTTTGCCACGGCCAAGGTCATGACGGACTGCTTTTGGTGGTTCTACCTGTTCGGCTCGCCCTATTTCTTTGCCGACCGCTTCCACCTGAGCCTGAAGTCGCGCAGCGCGCCGGTGGCCATCATCTATGTGGTGGCGTCCGTCGGCAGCGTTGCCGGCGGCTGGCTGGCGGGCCACTTGATGAAACTCGGCTGGGCGCCCAACCGCGCCCGCAAGACCACCATGCTCATCTGCGCGCTGGCCGTGATGCCGGTCGTGTTTGCGACCGTCACCGGCAATCCGTGGGTCGCCGTGGGATTGATCACGCTGGCGGCGTCGGCGCATCAGGCCTGGTCCGCCAATGCCTTCAGCCTGGCCTCGGACATGTTCCCGCGCCGCGTGGTCGGTTCGGTCACCGGCTTGGGCGGCTTCATTGGGGCGCTGGGCGGGGTGGTGCTTTTCGCGGTCGTCGCGTTCATCCGCGATGCCGCGGTGGCGCGCGGTGAGACCGGCAATTACTTCCCGATCTTTCTGGCGGCCAGCGTGGCGTACATCCTCGCGATCGGCATCGTGCAACTGCTCGCTCCCCGGCTCGAGATGGCGGACGTCGAGGCGAAGGCGGTTGCCGCTTGAGGTCCGCCTGATGCCGGTTGATGGCCGCCGGCACCCGCCCGGCCTGCAACCGGGCGTTGCCGTGGCTGGAGCGCAGGGCGGCGGGGGCGGCTGACGTGAAAAGATTCCGCACAAATCGGGTTGAACCGGCCCGGCATCGATGACAGAAGCGGCCTGACCGCATCCACGCCTATCGTGAGGCCCGTATCAACGGGCGAAACCCGGAAAGGAAGTCATAATGAATTCGCCAACCTGCGGACTGCGCCTCGCCAGCGCGATCTTTGGTCTCGTGGGGCTTGTGCACCTGTTGAGGATCCTGCTGACGGTGCAGATCGTCATCGGTGGATGGATCGTCCAGCGGCGGTGGAGTGCGGTCGCGGTGATCGTCTGCGGCGCGCTGTGCGTCTGGCTGTGGCGGTTGTCCACCCAGGGCGCGATGCCCAAGGCGGACCTGCCGCCGGCCAAACCCGCCGCCTAGGCCGAGGCCCGCCGGCGGCGGCGCCGGCTCACGAGTCGCGCGGCGCGCTTGCGCCCGCCCCCGTGGCACGTTTCATGAGGAAACGCGCCACGTCATGACGCTGCCCACCTCCGCCCCGCGGGATTTTGCGCTGCTGTTTGCCGCGCGCATGTCGCGACTCTTCGCCTACGGCTTTCTGGCCGTGGTGATGGTCCTGTACCTCCGCGCGCTCGGCTTTTCCGAGACCCGGGTGGGGGTGCTGCTGGCGTTCACGCTGCTGGGCGACGCGGCCATCTCGCTCACCCTCACGACCCGCGCCGACCGCCTCGGCCGGCGGCGGATGCTCCTGCTCGGCGCGCTGCTGATGGTGCTGGGCGGCGCCGGCATGGCGCTGCTGCAGAATTTCTGGCTGCTGCTGGGGGCCGCCATCGTCGGCGTACTCAGCCCGAGCGGCAACGAACTTGGACCCTTTCTGGCGATCGAGCAGGCCTGCCTGGCGGAGGTGATCCGGCCCGGGGACCGCACGCGGATTTTTGCCTGGTCGCATGTGCTGGGCTTCACCGCCAACGCGCTGGGCGCGCTCGCCGGCGGCGGCCTGGCGGAGATTCTGCAGCGCCGCGGATGGACGCCGCTGGAGAGCTATCGCGCGCTGTTCTGGCTCTACGCCGGGTTCGGCGGCGTGCTGTTCGCCCT
>CAZAFS010000080.1:0-10391 GCA_964484165.1 uncultured Opitutaceae bacterium
CGGCTCAACGTCCCCGGGCTGGAGTGGCTGCGCAAAGTTGTCCTCACCGGCAACATCAAGCCGCGCCTGGCCGCCGTCCGGCAGCTGACCCAGGTGGCCGCCGAACTCGACACCACGCTGCCGTGCCTGGGCATCGCGTGGTGCCTCAAGAACCCGCACGTCAGCACGGTCATCCTCGGGGCCTCCAGGGTGACGCAGCTCCGCGAGAACCTCGGCGCGCTCGCCGTCGTCGACCGTCTGACCCCCGCGGTCATGGCCCGCCTCGACCGGATCTCGCGGCCGGCGGCGGAATAAAAATTGAAAGTTGGTCACAGAGATCACGGAGCTTCGGCAATGAGGTCACAGAGCGACAACGAAAGGACATGGACCACCGGCAGGCTTGGTCGAATTTCCACCACACTGTAGGAGCCTGCTTGCAGGCGACATGAGCTGTTTGCCTGCCAACCAAACCTGAATCGCCTGCGAGCAGGCTCCTACAAAGGGTCCAATCAACGCCCCCATGAAACTCACCTACCTCGGTCATTCCTGCTTCCTCGTCGAGACCGCCAAGGCGCGTCTCATCATCGATCCGTATCTCACCGACAACCCGCTCGCCGCGGCGAAGGCTGACGACATCAAGGTCGACTACATCCTCTGCTCGCACGGGCACGAGGATCATACCGGCGACGCGCTGAGCATCGCCAAACGCTGCGGCGCGCCCATCGTCGCCAACTACGAAGTCGCCGAGTATTTTGGCGCCCAGGGCGCGAAAAGCCACGGCATGAATCCGGGCGGCGCGTTCAACTTCCCCTTCGGCAGGGTCAAACTCACCATCGCCCACCATTCTTCCAGTGTGAACGCCGGCCTCAATCCCATCTACCTCGGCAATCCCTGCGGGATCATTTTGCAGGCCGACGGCCGGACGATCTTTCACGCCGGTGACACGGCGCTGTTCCTCGATATGCAGCTCATCGGCAAGATCGGGCTCGACGTCGCCATGGTGCCGATCGGCGACAACTTCACCATGGGGATCGAGGACGCGGCCGCGGCGCTGGACCTGCTGAAGCCGAAGGTGGCGGTGCCGATGCACTACAACACCTGGCCGCCGATCGCGGTGGACCCGCAGAAGTTCGTCGAGGCCGCCGCGCGCACCGATCACACCGTCAAGGTGCTCAAACCGGGCGAGTCGTTGACGGTCTGAGTTCCATTCCGCAATCCCCGCAGGATTCGCCGGCGTGGCCCGGGCGGGTGTGGTCGAGCCGCGGCGCTTGATCACAACGAGCTCGCCGGCCAGCCATCGACGGGCCGGCGACTATCCGTCGGCGCCGCGCTCCGCGCTGGACGCAGGAGCGACACGACTCGAGCGCTGGTCAACGCCCGCTTCCCGGAAAGTTCTGGAGAATGTGCTCGCTTCAAAATGCCAGGAATCCTATGGCATGACCCCATGCTGACGGCAGTCGAAGGGGTTCTCCGGCGGCAACTTGGGACAGTCCGCGGGTGGACCGGCGATGGCGGCTGGGCCGCTCCGGCATTTCGCCGACTGGCGCGACGCACGGCCTCCTCCGGGCGATTTCTGCGCCCGCGGCCGTCGGTTTGTTGCCGCCGGGCGACTCTGCCTATCCCATGACCCTAATTGGCAAACCCACACCTTGGCCTGCCTAAACAACGTTCGGCAGATGAATCTCACCGCATTTTAGAAAAGGCCCAAATGAAAATCTCGCTCGTCATATTTCCGTTGGCTTTGATCCTGATAGGCTGCACCTCAATCACCAAAACGAATCTCTATGCCGTAGATTCGCACCTTAAGGGCACCGACTTCACCCAAGAGAGCTTCGCCAAGGGGCAGACGCCGGTAATCTACGCCCAACTCGGCGTGCATTATCCGCAGGATGTCGTCATTAAGGTGCTTCGGACTTCCGACCGTGCAGTCATTAACGAAGACCACCCTAGCGGTGACTATGACTGGACCTCGGAACCAAGAGTCATGCCGCTTGAAGGGTTAGCTATTGGAAAATATACCGTCGAACTATGGGTCAAAGGAAAGCTGGTGAACACACTGGACATTTCGATTAACGACGCTGGCAAATCATGAACAAGAAAGAGCCGAACCAGGCGGCAGAGTCGATTCGCACCGCTGTCACGCCTCCTGCTCGCGCAGGAGATCGCGCCAGCGGCGCTCACGGCTCACCTTGAGCGTTGGGCCAAACCCATGCGAATCATCAGAGCGACTATTCCAGTTTTGTTATTGGCGGCATGTGGCCGCCAAGCCCCTAGTGTCGCCGAGGTGCCTTTGACGGCAGAAGAGATCATTTCGGTCTACCACGTGGCAGTGGGTGCCATCCCAGCCCGAAAGATCGAATGGCGGAGCCCCAACGCCGAGTATACCCGGATCGTCGTCGAGAGCCGGCAGGGCCAAGATGGACCATGGAAAGTTTTGTTCGATCCGAGCACGAATGTCTCCTGCCAGCGTCGATGGATGATCCTCTCGTTCGATCCCGAGAATGCTCAAGACGGCCGTCCAACAAAAAAGTGGATTCTAAATATCCGTCTTGGGTTTCAGGGAGCGGTGCTATCGGGGTGGACTGGGTCGAATGCAGCGATAGATGCGCCCGAACCGCCCTTTACGACCGAATCTTCCCTTGATTCCAAGCAGCTGTTCCTCCTCTCGACAAATCGCGGACAGATTCGAGTACGTATGGAGTCGTCCGAGAAGAAATTCAGTGGAATTTGAGCCCAACAAGGCAGCGGAGCCAACTCGCACCGCTGTCACGCCTCCTGCTGGCGCAAGAGATCGTGCCAGCGGCGCTCGCGGCTCGCCTTAGGCGTTGGGCAAAAGATGAAAGAGGACATTGCAAAGCCTGTTGCGACCCGCCGTTTCGAAGAGGCGCTGCTTTGCGGCGAGGCCAAGGGTTACGCCGTCTGCGCAAAACCCCGGCGGTTTGCGCGGCTACCAGATACCGTCGCCACCACCTTTGCTGAAATCGGTGAGGACGACTGCTATTATGTCTTCGAAAGCGAGGCAGAAGCGAGTAAGAGAATGGCGCAGATTCCACCTGAAGATCGCCTTGGTTGGCTTTTCAGCGTCAGGGAGGTCTCCTATCTGTCGAGCATCGGAGAGAACGATGGACCGAAGCTAGATATCTGCGGTTATCCGTTTGCGATGCGGGGGTTTGTTGTGGACGCGTCGGGCGTCGTCACAGAATGGCTTCATCCCGGCAAGCTCGGCTGGCGCGGACCAACCGTGGATGTGCCGCTAGTGAAGGGCGAGCACGCACCCAGTCTGATACAGAGAATTGTGTCGTGGCTGCGCAGGCTGCTAAGCAAGAAAGCGTCGCCCCGGACCAGACAAATGAGCTAACGGGCTTGCACGCCGCCCGGGCGATGGCCACCGTCGGGGCCACGCATGGTGTATCCCAAACCTCCCGCCGTCCTCACGGGGCGTGACTTGCGGCCCGCGGACCTCGCCGCCGACCTCCCCGGCGCGCTGCTCCGCACCTACGCGTGGATGCAAGCCGCCCGCACGGCCGACAACCGGATTCTCGAGCTCTTCCGCCAGGGCCTCATCCGCGGCACGGTCACCGGCGGCCAGGGCAACGAGGGCCTCATCGTCCCGCTCGCGCTGCTGGCCGACAAGGCCGTCGACGTCATCTCCTTCACCCACCGCGACCTGGGCGGCCACCTGATCTGGAGCGGCCACCTCGTCGACCACCTCAACCAGTATTTCGCCAACGCCGCCAGCCCGACCAAGGCGCGCGAGGGCAACGTGCACCACGGCGATCCGAAGAACCGGTCGCTCCCCATGATCAGCCACCTCGGCACCATGGTGTCGAACGTGGTCGGGGCCACCGACTCGCAGCGCCGCCTCGGCCGGCCGGCGATGGGCTTCGCCTTCATCGGCGACGGCTCCAGCAGCACGGGCGACGTGCACGAATCGCTCAACCTGGCGGCGCTGCTCCGGGTCCCGGTCCTGTTCGTGATCGAGAACAACCGCTACGCCTACTCGACGCCGGTGACCGAGCAATATCCCGCCGGCACCGAGCTTTGGCGACGCGCTGCCGGCTACGGCATCGAAGGACGCGTGCTCGACTGCACGGTCGACGTCGCCGCCAACCTCCAGACGTTCGCCGCCGCCATCGACGAGGTCCACCGGACCCAGCGGCCCCTGCTCATCGAAGCCCACACGCTGCGCCTGCGCGGCCATGCCGCCTACGACACCTGCGACTACCTGAAGCCCGGCGAAGCCGCCGCCATGGCCGCCGCCGATCCCCTGCCGAAGCTGCGCGCGCAGCTCGCCGCCGCCGGCCACGGCGCCAAGCTCGACGCGCTCGACGCCGAGATCGGCGCATGGGTGGAGGCCTGCATCAAGGTGGCGCTGGCCGTGCCGCGCCCCGATCCGGCGGGCATGGAGGCCGACTTGTTCGCGCCGACCGCGGCCCCGCTGCCGTGGGTGCCGTCGATCCACTCAGAAGCCAGAAGCCGGAAGCCAGAGGCCAGAAGCCAGCTTGCCGCGCCGAAGCTCGAAGAGCGAAGGCGGGAGGCCAGTGAGCAGAAGTCAGAGGCCGGAGGCCAGAAGCCAGAGGCCAGTGAGCAAAGGGCAGAGGGCAGAGGCCAGAGGCCGGAAGCCAGTGAGCAGAAGACAGAGGCTGGAAGCCAGGACCCAAAACCCAAAACCGAGAGTCTCACCATGGCGCAGGCGCTCAACCGCGCGCTGCGCAAAATCCTGGCGGAGCGGCCCGAATCCATCGTGCTCGGCCAGGACATCGCGACGTACGGCGGCGCGTTCAAGGTCACCGAGGATCTGTTCAAGGACTTCGGCCGGCCGCGCGTGATGAACACTCCGCTGGCCGAGAGCGGATGCACCGGCTACGCCATCGGCCTCGCGCTGAACGGCCACCGGCCGATCGAGGAGTTCCAGTTCGCCGACTTCTCCACCGAGGCCACGACGCAGATCGTGCTCAACGCCGGCACCTATCATTTTCGCTCGGGCGCCAAGGTCCCGCTGGTGCTGCGCCTGCCCTGCGGGGGCGGGCTCACCTTCGGCTCGTTCCACTCGCAGGAGCTCGAGTCGTTTTACCTCGCGATCCCGGGGCTGAAGGCGCTGTACCCCAGCAACCCGCAGGACGCCTTCAACGCGCTGCTGGCCGCGTACGAGGACGACAATCCGGTGCTGCTCTTCGAGCACAAGGGCCTCTACCGCCGCGGCAAGCATCCGGTCACCTGGGATCCGCACTACCGCGACATCTGGCACCCCCGGTGCGTCCGGCCGGGCGACTTCGCCACCTTCGTGACCTACGGCGAAATGGTGCACCTCGCCGGCGACGTCTGCGACTACCTTGCCGCCGAGTACGAGCGCAACTTCGAGCTGTGGGATCTGCGCTGCCTCTCGCCCCTCGACCTGGAGGCCATCCGCGAGTCGCTCGCCCGCACCCACCGGCTGGTGGTGCTGCACGAGGGCCGGCGCACGCACGGCTTCGGCGCCGAGCTGGTCGCGCGCCTCACCGAGGAACTGTTCTATTCGCTGGAGGCGGCGCCCCTGCGCCTCGGCGCGCTGGACCTGCCCGTGCCCTTCGCTCCGGAACTGGAAGCCGCCTTCCGCCCCACCAAGGACAAGGTCATCGACGCCATCGCCACCTGGCTGGGGTGAACCGAGGGCGGATTTCGGATTGGCGATTCCGGCCCGACCCCTGTTTGCTGGTCCCGCGTGAAATCGAAACGCTTACGTTCGCGGGCAGTCCTTTCCGATCTCCGGCCTGCCGGCCGTAGCCTCGGCGAAGGCCGGTCCCCCCGTTCCGGTATCCCCCGCAGCCGCGGTGCTCCATTTCTGCTACCAGTCATCCTGAGCGGAGCGACCTGTCCTCCGAAGCCTTGGCGAAGGAGGAAGGATCCAGTGAGAGTCCGCAGCGAGGCCAGACAGTGACGCACTGGATTCTTCACTTCGTTCAGAATGACAATCAGAGTTTGAAGTACCCACCCAGCGCATGAATCAGCGGAGCAAGCAGCGAAAGCGCAAGCGCGCGGCTCTCGACGTTCGACATTCGGCTGTCGGCCGGGCGGCGTGGGCGCGCATCCGGCTCTTCGCGATGGACGTCGACGGCATCCTCACCGACGGGACGGTGGAAATCTACTCCGACGGCACCGAGGCGAAGACCTTCTCGATCCTCGATGGCCGCGGCCTCGTGCGCTGTCGCGAAGCCGGCGTGATCCTGGCGTGGATCTCCGGCCGCGCCTCTCCCGCCACGGCCGTCCGCGCGGCGGAGCTGAAGATCCCGCACCTCATCCAGGGCCGGAATGACAAGCTCGCCGCGCTGCAGGCCCTGGCGCAGCGTCTGGGCGTCGCGGCGCCCGCCGTGTGTTACATGGGGGACGACGACGTTGACGCTCCGGCGCTGGGCTGGGCCGGCATCGGCGTGACCGTGCCCGGCGCCGAACCCGCCGCGCGCGCCGCCGCCGGTCTTGTCACCTCCCGCCCGGCCGGCCGCGGCGCCGTGCGCGAGGTGTGTGAACATATTCTCAGTGCCATGGTCTAGCGCCCCGCCGTGCGATCCCTGCGTCCCGTCCTGCTCGCCCTGTGCGTCTTCAGCCTCGCGGCTGAAGCCGGCCGCCTCGCCGGCGCCGACGATCGCGCCACTTCCTTCTCGGCCAGCGCGCCGGTGACCGAACCCACCGTGAGTACGTTCACCAAGGACGGCTACCGTTCCTGGCTGCTACGCGGGTCGAAATGCCACTTCGTCAGCCAGAGCCAGATCGACTTCACTGACCTCAACCTGACGGTGTTTGCCGGCGACGCCACCAACCGGGTGGATTCCATCTTTCTGAGTCCCGCGGCCGTCGCGCTGGTCGACCAGGCCCGGGTCAGCGGCCCGGGGGCCGTCCGCGTCATCACGGACGATTTCGAGGCGACGGGGGAGGATTGGGCCTACGACCACCGCCAGAAAAAGGTTTCCATCCGGAAAAACGTCCGGGTAGTTTTCCATGTCCAGCTGCAGAGTATCCTCCGATGACCACCCGCCTCCGCCTCGTCCTGTCGTGCCTCATGCTTGGCGCATCGTCGCTGCTGCTGCGCGGCGCCGACACGCCGGCCGCCGACACGGTCGTCGAGGCGCAAGCCTTCGACAGCCAGAGCACCGACACGCAGACCGTCTCGGTTTTCACCGGCAACGTCACGGTGACTGGCAATGACATCCGGATCACCTGCGACCGGCTCGAGGTCGTTTCCCTGCGCAGCGGCGGCAAGGAGGACATCATCGGGAAGCAGGAACGCTTCAAGTCCCTCACCGCCACCGGCCGGGTGCGCATCGTGCAGGGGGACCGCGAGGCCACCTGCGAGCGGGCCGAGGTGCTGCCCGGGGAGGATCGCATCACGCTTTCGGGCCACCCCATGGTCGTCGACCACGGCAACAATACGACCGCCACGGGCGAGCCGCTCGTCCTTTATCGCGGCGACCGCCGCATCCACGGCACCGACGTGCGGATCGTTCTTCCGCCCCTGAAGGACCTCGGCTTCGACAAGAACCAGCCGCCCCCCGCGCCCACCGTCGAGGGGCCCAAGTCGCCGTGACCACGGCCGCCGCCAGCGCCCCGCCCAGCGCCCCGCCGGCCGCCGCCCCCGGCCGGGACGACGGCGTCTGCATCCGCACCGAGGCGCTGGTGAAGATCTTCGGCCAGCGGGCGGTGGTCAACGGCGTCGACCTGCGGGTGGATGCCGGCGAGGTGGTCGGCCTGCTCGGCCGCAACGGCGCGGGCAAGACCACCACGTTCTACATGATCGTGGGCCTCATCCCGGTCACGCGCGGCCGGGTCCTCATCAACGGCACCGACGCCACCCGCTTGCGGATGCACCGGCGGGCGCGCCTGGGCGTCGGCTACCTGCCGCAGGAGGCCTCCGTCTTCCGCCAGCTCACCGTCGAGGAGAACATCCGCGCCATTGTCGAGATCCTGCCCGTGCCGCGGCGCGACCGCCCCGCGCGCGTCCGCCGCCACCTCGATGATCTGGGCCTCACCCCGCTCGCCAAACAAAAAGCCTACACCCTCTCCGGCGGCGAACGCCGCCGGCTGGAGATCGCCCGCGCCCTCGTCACCACGCCGCGGTTCCTGCTCATGGACGAACCCTTCAGCGGCATCGATCCCATCTCCGTGGCCGACGTGCAGAAGATCATCCTGCAGCTCCGGGAACGCGGGATCGGCGTGCTCATCACCGACCACAACGTGCGCGAGACCCTCAATATCGTCGATCGTGGCTACATCATTCACGAGGGCCGGGTCATCGCCGAGGGCCCGCGGGAATACCTCATCAACAACGCCCAGGCCCGCGAGTTCTATCTCGGCAAGGATTTCAACCTCTAGGCTGGCCCTTCGGCCCGGCCCGCGCCATCAATCCTCCGCTCCCTGCAACCTTCCCCGCCGCGCGTCCCCCCCATGCCCAAAGCCATCCACGGCATCACCGTCGCCCATTTCTTCGCCACCTACCGGTCCAAGCTCAAGCTGGAGCTCGTCACCGGCCAGGAGGGGCTGCACCGGCTGATCCGCGAGCCGGCGATCAACCGCCCTGCCCTCGCCCTCACCGGCTTCTTCAAGTACTTCGCGAACAAACGCGTGCAGGTGCTCGGCGCCGCCGAGATGACCTTCCTGCGCACCCAGTCGGTCGAGACCCAGCGCCGGGTCATGAACGGCATGATTGACCGCCACATTCCCTGCCTGGTCCTCACGCGGAATTACACCGTGCCCCGGCCGATGCTCCAGGTGGCGCAGGAGCGGCACCTGCCCATCTTCCGCACGCCGATGATCACGATGAACTTCGTGAACACGGCGACGCTCTGCGTCGACAACGAGTTCGCGCCGGCCACCACCGAACAGGGCACTACCGTCGACATCAAGGGCGTCGGCGTCATCATCCGGGGCGACAGCGGGGTGGGCAAATCCGAGTGCGCCCTCGCCCTGGTCGAGCGCGGGCACAGCCTGGTGTCGGATGACATCACGGTGATCAAGCTGCTCGACGAACGCGAACTCATGGCCAGCAGCCGGTCCCACACCCGCGGCTACATGGAGTGCCGGGGCATCGGCATCATCAACATCGCCGAGATGTTCGGCATCAAGAGCGTGCGCATGGAGAAGCGCATCGACATGGTCGTCTCGCTGCGGGAGTGGACGCCCGACGCCGTCGAGGAGCGCACCGGGCTCGAGCAGAATTACTACGAGATCCTCGGCATCAAGCTGCCGCTTATCGAGCTGTTCGTGCGGCCCGGCCGCGACATCGCCCGCCTGGTCGAGGTCGCCGCGATGGTTCAGGCGCTCAAGCGCATGGGCCACGATCCGGCGAAGGATTTCAACGACAAGCTCATCGCCACGATGACCGCGGCCCAGGAAGCTGGAAGGCAAGCGCTCAAAGTGTCCGCCTCCCCCTTCCCGCCCGAGGAGCCCAGCCGGAGCACCATCCTCTGATCCGGCCGGCCACGCCCTTCCCCGCCCCAGTCCTCCGCCGCCATGTCGATCTCCCGTCCCGACGGACGCCGCCCCGACCAGCTCCGTCCGATCAGCTTCGAGGCCGGGCCCGCACCCTATGCCGCCGGCTCGGTGCTGGTGCGCTTCGGCTCCACCCAGGTCATCTGCGCCGCCACCATCGAGCCAAAGGTGCCGGTCTGGATGAAGCAGCAGGGCGTCGGCGGCGGCTGGCTCACCGCCGAGTACTCGATGCTGCCCTACAGCACCCTCGAGCGGAAACCGCGCGACATCACCCGCGGCCGCCTCGACGGCCGGACCGTCGAGATCCAGCGGCTCATCGGCCGCTCGCTGCGCGCCGTGCTGGACCTGACAAAACTCGGCGAGAACACCCTGTGGATCGACTGCGACGTGCTGCAGGCCGACGGCGGCACGCGCACCGCCTCCATCACCGGCGCCTACGTGGCCGCGCGCCTCGCCATCCAGCGGCTGCTCGATGACCAGAAGATCGCCGAGAACCCCCTGGGGGATTCCGTCGCGGCGGTGAGCGTCGGCCTCTGCCAGGGCCAGGAGTTGCTCGATCTGGCCTACGTGGAGGACAAGGCCGCCGAGGTCGATTTCAATGTCGTCATGACCGGACGCGGGCAGTTCGTGGAGGTGCAGGGCGCAGGCGAGGAGGCGACGTTCTCCCACGAACAGCTCCAAGGACTGCTGGCGCTGGCCCAGACGGGACTCCAGGAACTTGCCGCGCTGCAGGCTGCCTTTCTCGCGCAGCACCTTCGGCCGGCGTAGCGCCCCGCGCGGGATCGCGATTTTTGGACATCGGCCCTGCCCCACCCCCGATGCCTTCTCCCTCCGAGCTGCATTATCGCTGGCAATGGGAACTCGGTGCCGCCCCCGCGGCTCTCTGGCCGTTGGTCTCCAACACGGACCTGTTCAACCGCGACTGCGGCCTGCCGCCCGTCGAGGTGGTGCCG
>CAZAFS010000081.1:0-10340 GCA_964484165.1 uncultured Opitutaceae bacterium
ATGCCCGGCGCCGGTCTTTGACTCGCGGCGGGGCAGACTGAAATCATATTCCGCGTCGGCCAGCCGCAGTTTGATGACGCCGAAGCTGCGCCCCACGAGATCGGTCCCGCCGAAAGGCGCGAGCGTGCGGACCAGCGTGTCGTAGTCCGCACCGGCCACCTCGATGTCGAAATCCTTGGGCTCGAGTCCCAGCAGCATGTCGCGCACGCTGCCGCCAACGAGGCGGGGCCGGCCCACCGTGCGCACCGCGCGCAAGACTGCAATCAACTCGTCGGGCAGCTGCATCGGAGGAGCGAAACCGGGAATCAGGCGGGAGGCGGGCCGGGCGGCCGGCGCCAGCCCATCGTGATCACCAGGGCCCAGCCGGCCACGAACAGCAAGCCGCCCAGCGGTGTGACGGGCCCGAGCGCGGGCGGCGCGCCCAAGGCGAGCGCATAAAGCGAGCCGGAGAAAAGGATCACGCCGCCGATCCAGCACCAGGCCGCGGCGGCCACCCCGGGCGGGGCTTGGCCATCGGCGCCGCCCATCCGGACCGCCAGGACGAGAAGCGCGACGCTGTGGATGAGCTGGTAGGACACCGCCGTGTGCCAGACATCGGTGGTCTGGCGGGCCAGCAGCGATGCGCGCAGGGCGTGGGCGCCAAATGCGCCCAACAGCACCCCGGTCATGCCCAGCAGGCCGGCGAAGGAAAACAGCTTGTGGTGAGACATGGCTTGAGCGGGGGGCCGCCAGTCGTCCGGCACCAACGTCAATGATGTCCGCCGCCGGTGCAACGCTCGAAGCGGCCGGCTCCCGGGCCTGGGTGCGGCGGCGGGAACGCCCTGCCGCGCCATCTAAAGGGTTGACACAACCCGGCGATAACCTACCTATGGCACCCTTTTCCGCACATGAAAACCTTTCTCGCCCGGAAGGGCACGGTTCAACCGAAGTGGCATCTCGTCGATGCCGACGGCATGGTGTTGGGCCGGCTGGCCGTGAAGGTCGCCAACCTCCTCCGCGGCCGCCACAAGGCCACTTACACGCCGAATGTCGACACGGGCGATTTTGTGGTGGTCATCAATGCCGCGAAGGTCGCGGTCACCGGCAAGAAGGAGGAGCAGAACCGCTACATGTCCTTCTCCGGCTATGTCGGCGGCGAGAAATACCGGAAGCTCTCCGAGATGCGCGCCCGGCGCCCCGAGTTCATCATTCAGCACGCCGTCAAGGGCATGCTGCCCAAGAACCGCCTGGCCGCGCGCATGCTGACCAAGCTGCGCGTC
The DNA here is from genome assembly GCA_964484165.1 of uncultured Opitutaceae bacterium. Taxonomy (GTDB): domain Bacteria; phylum Verrucomicrobiota; class Verrucomicrobiia; order Opitutales; family Opitutaceae; genus Fen-1467. The sequence continues at coordinate 1,260 of CAZAFS010000081.1, forward strand.
TTTGCCGGCCCCACGCACACCCACGAAGCGCAGAATCCCGTCAAGTTTTCCGTCTGAATCATCCCATGAGCGCTGAGATCGCCGTATTTTCCGCCACCGGCCGCCGCAAGACGGCCTCCGCCCGGGTGCGCCTCGTCGAGGGCACCGGCAAGCTCGTCGTGAACGGTCGCGACTTCGAGGGCTATTTCAGCCACGAAAATTTCGCCAAGCAGGCGTACTCGCCGCTGCTCACCGTCGAACTGCGGGAGAAGATGGACGTCATCGCCAATGTCAGCGGCGGCGGCATCAGCGGCCAGGCCGGCGCCGTGGCGCACGGCATCGCCCGCGCGCTGCAGAAGTTCAAGCCCGAGCTCCGCCCCGCCCTCAAGAAGGCCGGCCACCTCAAGCGCGACCCGCGCGAAAAGGAACGCAAGAAGGCCGGCCAGCCGGGCGCCCGCAAGCGCTTCCAGTTTTCGAAGCGCTGACCGCGAAGTCCTCGCGGGTCGAGCGGAGCGGAGAGCCTGGCGGCCTCCGCTCTTTTTGTTGTGTCGCCTGCCCCCGGTTTCCAGTGTGCTGTTTTCTTTTCCTTCCTGTCTCATGAATGTCGGCGTCGTTGGTGCGACCGGTTATTCCGGCGAGATGCTCGTCAAACTCCTGCTCGGCCACCCGCGGGTCACGCTGGCGGCGGTGACGTCGCGCCAGCAGGCCGGCCAGCCGCTGGCCCAGGTGATTCCCGCGCTGCGCGGGCTGGACCGGGGGCTGCGGTTCGTGGACTCCGACGCCGCGGCGCTGGCCGCCAGCGACATCGCCCTCTTCTTCCTCGCGCTCCCGCACGGCGCCGCCGCCGCGTACGCCCGGGCCTTCCTGGCGGCCGGCAAACGGGTCATCGATCTCAGCGCGGACTTCCGCATCGCCGATCTCGCCACCTACGTGAAATACTACGGCGAACACCACGCCCCGGAGCTGCTGCCGCAGGCGCGCTTCGTGCTGCCCGAACTGGCGGGAGACGACTGGAAGAAGTTTCCGCTCCTCGCGGCGCCGGGCTGCTACCCGACCAGCGTCCTCGTGCCGCTCGCGCCGTTGCTGCGCGCCGGGGTGGTGACGCGCGACCATCTCGTGGTGAACTCCTTCAGCGGGGTGAGCGGCGCGGGCCGCAAGGTCGAGGAAATGTACCTCTACGTCGAGCGGGCCGAGAGCGCGAAGGCCTACGGCCTGCTGAAACACCGGCACCTCGCGGAGATCGAGGAACAACTGGCGCGGCACAGCGGGGCCCCGACGGTTATCCAGTTCAATCCGCACCTGGCGCCGATGCGGCGCGGCATCGCCACGACCATCACCGCGCCGGCGGCGCCGGGCGCGACCATCGAAACGCTCTACGCCGCGTGGCGCCAGACGTACGCGGGGCGGCCGTTCGTCCAGCTGCTGCCCAGCGGCGAGACGCCGGACACCGCCCACGTGGTCGGCAGCAACCGCGTCGACATGTCCGCGGTGTACGATCCCCGGACCGGCAATTTCGTACTGACGGCGGCGGTGGACAATCTCATGAAGGGCGCCAGCGGCCAGGCGGTGCAGATCATGAACCTCTGGTACGGCTTCCCCGAAACGGCCGGCCTGGTCTGAGGCGGGGCGGCAGGGTCGCGTGACCGTGACGCGGGCCGCCGGCGCGCGCAGCGGCCCGGACCGCAAATACTCTTGCACTCGCGCCGGATTCAAACTGGGTTCATGCGGCAAAGTTGCGAACGGGCCGGGGCCAAATCCGCGCAGACCCCGCGTCAGACTTCGCAGCACAACCGCGTGAGATCATGATCGAATTCAAGCACAAGATTCTGTTTGTGGGTTACGGCGCCGTGGCCGAGTGCACGCTGCCGATTCTTTTCAAGTACCTCAAGGTCCCGGCCCGGAACGTCACGGTCATGGACTTCGAGAATCGCGCGGCGAAGCTGAAGCCGTGGACCAGCCGGGGCGTGCGGTTTGTACGCGCCCGCGTCACCCGGGACAATCTGGGGCGGCTGCTGGGGAAATATCTGTCGGCCGGCGACCTGCTGATCGACCTCGCCTGGAACATCGACGCGTGCGAGATCCTGCAGTGGTGCCACGACCGGGGCGTGCTCTACGTGAACACGTCGACCGAATTGTGGGATCCCTACGCCGGCGCGCCCAACAAACCCCCGACCGAGCGGACGCTGTACTGGCGCCACCTGAACGTGCGCCGGCTGACGGCCCGCTGGCAGGAAAAGGGCGCCTCAGCCGTGATCGAGCACGGCGCCAACCCCGGCCTGATCTCGCATTTCACCAAGCAGGCCCTGCTGGACCTCGGCGAGAGGCTCCTGGCGGACCGGAAGATCAAGGGCCGGGCCGCCGAGGAGGTCCGCCAGCTCATGGCGGACTGGAAATTCAACCACCTCGCGCGCCGGCTGGGGGTGAAGGTCATCCACTGCAGCGAGCGCGACACCCAGATCACGGACCAGCCGAAACGGGTGGATGAGTTCGTCAACACCTGGAGCATCGAGGGTTTCCGGGAGGAGGGCACGACGACGGCGGAGATGGGCTGGGGCACCCACGAAAAATCGCTCCCGCCGTTCGCCTACCGGCACCAGAAGGGCCCCCGCAACCAGATCTGCCTCGCCCGCATGGGCATCAACACTTGGGTCCGTTCCTGGGTGCCCGACTGCACCATCCTCGGCATGGTGGTGCGCCACGGCGAGGCGTTCACCATCTCGGACAGGCTCACGGTGTGGGAGAAGGGCCGGGCGGTGTACCGGCCGACCGTGCACTACGCCTATTGTCCCTGCGACTGCGCCATCGCCTCGTTGAACGAGCTGCGCGGGTATGACTACCGGCTGGTGGAGAACCAGCGCATCATGAACGACGAGATCACCGGCGGCGCCGACATTCTCGGGGCGCTGCTCATGGGGCACGCCTACCATTGCTGGTGGACCGGCAGCGATCTCAGCATCGAGGAGTCGCGCCGCCTGGTGCCGCACCAGAACGCCACGACCATGCAGGTGGCCATCGCGGTCGTCGCCGCCGCCGCGTGGATGATCGAGCACCCGGCAATGGGCGTGTGCGTGCCGGACGATCTGCCGCACGACTACGTGCTCCGGGTCGCCAAGCCCTATCTCGGGAAATTCATTTCCAAGCCCGCCGACTGGACGCCGCTGCAGCATTACCGCAATGCCTTCCACGGCTACAACCGGCCCGACCTGGACTGGAAGGACCCGTGGCAATTCAAGAACTTCCTGGTCAAGGACGGCAGCTGAGTCCGCCGCAGTGTCCCGCCCGGCGGCCGGCTCCCCGCGGAGTGCGGCGGCGGCGGTCCGGCGCCAGAATGAACCCCCGCCCGAAAGGAATGCTATGATCCCGCCGACCCGGCTCCAGAAACTGGCGAAGGAGCACGGCACGCCGCTCTTCGTGATCGATCACGCCGCCCTGCGGAAAAATTACCGCGAATTCCGGCGTTATCTGCCCCGCGTGCAGGTCTATTACGCGGTCAAGGCCAACCCCGACCCCGCCATCGTCCGCACGCTTTACCAGGAAGGCGGGAGCTTCGACGTCGCCTCGATGCCGGAGTTCATGATCGTCTACGAAAACATCAAGGACCTGCCGGCCAAGCAGCGGCAGGACTGGATCTGGGACAAGATCATCTACGCCAACCCGACCAAGGCGACGGAGACGCTCGAGGAGCTCAACCAGTACAAGCCGCTGGTCACGTTCGACAACCTGGAGGAGATCCGGAAGATCCGGAAGCACGCGCCCAACGCCGGTCTGGCGCTGCGCCTGAAGGTGCCGAACACCGGCGCGATGGTGGAGCTGTCCTCCAAGTTTGGCGCGTCGCCGGGCGAAGCCGTGGATCTCATCCTCGCGGCGGACAAGCTGGGCCTCGTCGTCGAAGGCATCAGCTTCCACGTCGGCAGCCAGACCACCAATTTCGAGAACTACGTCCAGGCGCTCAGCCTGACCGCAGCCGTGTTCGAGGAAGCCCGGAACCGCGGGTACACCAAGATGAACCTCGTCGACATCGGCGGCGGCTTTCCGGCGCCGTACGATGCGTCGGTGAAGCCGTTCCGCGAGCTCGCCAAGGTCGTCAACACCGAGCTCGCCCGCCTCTTTCCGCCGGCGATCCAGATTCTCGCCGAGCCCGGACGCTTCCTGGTGGCCAGCGCCGGCTACGTTGTGGCGAAGGTCATCGGCAAGGCCGTCCGCGACGGCAAGACCTGCTACTACATTGACGACGGCGTCTACCACACTTACTCGGGCGTCATCTTTGACCACTGCAAGTATCCCGTCCGGGCGTTCAAGAAGGGCCCGACGCAGATCAGCGCCGTCTTCGGCCCAACCTGTGATGCGCTCGACGTGGTCTCCATGGCGGAGAATCTGCCCGAACTGGAGCGCGGCGACTTCGTGTACAGCACGAACATCGGCGCCTACAGCCACGCCTCGGCCACCTACTTCAACGGATTTCCACCGGCGAAGGTGGTGCACGTGAACCAGTAGGAGCACGGAATGCAGGAGCCTGTTTGCAGGCGATTCGATGCTTTTTGAGGGCGCGGTTGTGCCCCTGCCCGGCGCGGCTTATTCCGGCACGACGATACCGCGGCCGGTCGCGGCCCAATAGAGGCCGCCGTAAAGGTGGTCGAGGAAGGTCTTGTCCCGGTACAGCTCGGGCATGTGACCGAGCGCGGTCACGAAGCTGCGGCCACCCTCGAAAACGTGATACCACGCCACCGGATGAAACGCGCCCATGCCTTCCGCGTGCTGCCCCGGCCAGATCTTGGTGGGATCGTAGGTGGACTCGTCCACGGTCATGACCACATGGAGATCGGGGACCAGCGGGGCGTCGAATTCATACCATTCGTCGGTCCAGATCCAACGGTCGGGCAGCGGCATCGTGGCGGGGAACTTCCGGTCGATGACGTGCATCACCGCGGTCTGGACGCAGGGATGGATGCGAAATGAGCGCCCCACGAGTTGCTCATACCACGGCCACTCACGTTTCGTCGCGATCCCCATGTGTACCCCTACGAAGCCGCCGCCGGCATGAATGTAGTCTTTGAAATGCTGACGTTGCCCGTCGTTCAACACCTCGCCCGGCGTGTTCAGGAAGACGATCGCCGCATACTTCTTCAGGTCACCCTCGAGCACCGCCGGATCGGAAGCCCAAGTCAGGGCGAACTGGTGATGCCGGGCCATTTTCTGGAATGAATCCTTTGCGACCGGAATGCAGTCGCGGTGCCACTTCTCGGGAACCGCCAGCACCAGCACCTCGAACTGGGGCTGGGCGCGCGTGGGCCGGGCCAGGAAGGCGGAGACGGCAAGAACGGGGAAGAGGAAGGATTTCACCGGGCAGGAGCGTCAGGTGGATTCACGGTCCCGGTTCAGCTCCGGTAATCCGCGTTTTCGCTGATGTACTCGTGCGTCAGGTCGGCGCCCAGCACGGTGGCGCCGGCGGGGCCGGCGCCCAGGTCGATCTCGATCTCCACACAGCGTTCGTGGGCCGGAAAATCGACCGGGGGCGTGAACACCCCGTTCCGGGGCGGGGCGCTGGCATAAAGCTCGGTTTTCTTGAGGTGGGCGACCAGCGCCTCCTCCTTGGCCGGATCGAGCTGGAACGCGCCGTGGGCAAATATCTCGATGCCGCCCAGGCTCGCGCGCAGGGCGGTCAGATCCAGACCCGGGGCGCAGGCGCCCACCTGCTTGCCAATGACCTGGATCAACCGGCCGACATTGGGGTCGTTGCCCGCGACCGCGCACTTGAACAGGGGGCCGTTGACGACCGCCTTGCCCAGCGAGTGCGCCAGCGCCGGATCCGGCGCGCCCCTGACCTGTACGCGCATCACGTGGTGCACGCCTTCGCCATTGCGCACGACGTCTTCCGCCAGGTCGCGGCACACGGTGGCCAGGGCCGCCTCAAAGACCCCCAGATCGGGGCAGCGCACGCGACCCGAGGACGCGGCCACGACCGTGTCGGACGTGCTGGTGTCGCTGTCGACCGAGATGCAGTTGAAGGAGGCGTCGACGGCGCGGCCGAGCATGGCGCGCAGCGCTTCGCGCGGGACCGCGAGATCGGTCAGAATGAAGACGAGCATCGTCGCCAGGTTGGGCTCGATCATGCCCGCGCCCTTGGCGAGGCCCACGAGGCGGCCGCCGGCCAGGCGGACGCTGCGCACCTTCGGGTAACGGTCGGTGGTGACGATGTTCTCGGCGGCGGGCAGCACGGAATCGCTGGTGAGGCCGGCCACCGTCTGCGGCAGGGCGGCCAGCATGTCGTCGACCGGCAGGCGCCACCCGATGATGCCGGTGGAACTCGGCAGCACCGCGGTGGGCGGGAAGCCGAGCAGGCGCGCGGTCTGGGCGCACACCCGTTCTGCCGCCTCGATGCCGCCGGGCGCGCAGACGTTGGAGATTTTGTTGTTTACCAGGATCGCGCCGAGCGCCGGCTCGAACAGGCGCCGGCGGCCGATGATCACAGGCGCGCCGGGAAACGCGTTCCGGGTGAACACCGCCGCGAAATCGGTCGTGGGCCGGTCGAGGGCGATGAGGGTCAGCGCCATCTCCGCGGACTTGGGCGCCTCGGCCGGAGTGAAGGCGAACCGGGCGGTGCCGACGCGGAAGCCGGCGGGCGGCACGGCCTGCGTGGCCAGCCAGGCGCGATGGACGATGCGGGAGGAAAAGACTTGGGCGGTGCTCGACACGCCTTGGGAAATGAGGGCGTCGGCGGCCGGTGTGAAGCTGAAACTGCGCGGGCGGCGCCGGTGACGTGAGGCGCCGGCCGCAAATTAGGATGGAAATGTCCGGGACAACTGTTGTATGCACTCTGCATCTTTCAAATGCCCGTGAGCGCGACCACGACCCTTTCCTCCGCCACCGCGACGACGCCCGCCCGCCGCCGTGGCCTCCCTGCCGTGCGCCCACTTTGATGGATATCGCCGAAATCACAGCCAAGGCGCGGGTGTTGCTCGAAGCGCTGCCGTACATCCAGGATTTTCATGGAGCGATCTTCGTCGTGAAATACGGCGGGAGTTTCATGGACGATCCCGACGCCGCCGTGCGGGGGCGGGTGGCCTGCGATGTCGCGTTTCTGGCGGCCGTCGGCATCAACGTCGTGCTCGTGCACGGCGGCGGCAAGGCCATCACCCGGGCGATGGAGACTTCGGGACTGAGCGCGACGTTTGTGAACGGCCTGCGCGTCACCGACGAGGCGACCATCGCCGTGGTCAAGAAGACCCTCAACGAAGTCGTGAACAAGGACGTGTGCGAGGCGATCGCCGCGGCGAAGGCCCGCCCCAAGAGCATGCCGGGCGACACCGTGCTGGTGTGCCAGAAGCTGACGGCGGACGATGACGGCAAACCGGTTGATCTCGGCTACGTGGGCGAGGTCTTCGAGGTGAAGGTGAAGCTGATCAAGAAGGAGATTGCCGACGGCTTCATCCCGGTGATTTCCCCCGTGGCCGAGGGTTACGACGGCAAGCCCTACAACGTGAACGCGGATCTGGTCGCCGGCCGGGTCGCCAGTGCGTTGCGCGCCCGCCGCCTGGTCTACATGAGTGATGTGCCCGGGCTGCTCGCCAACACCGCCGAGCCCGACACGCTGATCTCCACCCTCAAGATCAGCCAGGTCGACGAGCTGAAGAAAAAGGGCATCATCGACCAGGGCATGCGCCCGAAGGTGGCCGGCGCCATCCGCGCGTTGCAGGAGGGCGTGCAGCGGGTGCACTTTATCGACGGACGCCTGCCGCACAGCCTGCTCCTGGAGATCTTCACCGACCAGGGGATCGGGACGGAAATCGTCAACGGCTGAACGCCCTTTCGCTGCTTGATTCCCGGGTTTCGGTTGCCGGCCGTCCGCCGTGATTTCGATCCCGCGGGGCGGCAAACGAAAACCGGAGTACCGCAATCCAAGGCTCCCCATGAATCCGACCATCATCCGCACCAGCACGGCCGAAGTCTACGACGCCTTCGTGGCCAAGAACTACGCCCGCCCGTCGCTCACGCTGGTGCGCGGCAGCGGCTGCTCCGTCTGGGACGACCAGGGGCGCGAGTACCTCGATTTCACCTCCGGCATCGCGGTCAGTGCCCTGGGTCACTGCCATCCGGTCTGGATCGAGGCGGTGCGGCGCCAGGCCGGCGAGCTCGTGCATGTGAGCAACCTCTTCCGTAATCCCCAGCAGGGGGAGCTGGCCCGGCAGCTGGTGCTGCGGGCCGGGCCGGGCCGGGTGTTTTTCTGCAACAGCGGCGCGGAAGCCAATGAGACGCTCATCAAGCTCGCGCGGCTGCACGGCGTGAAAAAAGCCGGCGGCGAGGAGGGCCGGTGCTACAGGATCATCTGCGCGAAGAACGCCTTCCACGGCCGGACCTTTGGCGGCATGAGTGCCACGCCCCAGGAGAAGATTCAAAAAGGATTCCGGCCGCTGGTGCCGGGATTTGCCTTCGGGGAACTCAACAATCTGCCGAGTTTCGCCGACCTGATTGATGAGCAGACCTGCGCCATTTTCGTCGAAACCATCCAGGGGGAAAGCGGCATCAATCCCTGCACCGACGAGTTTCTCGTCGGCTTGCGGCACCTGTGCGACCGGCATCAACTGCTGCTTTTGATCGACGAGGTGCAATGCGGCATCGGACGCACCGGCAAGTTTTTCGCCTTCGAACACGCGGGCATCCTGCCCGACGCGATCGGCATGGCGAAGGCGCTCGCCGGCGGCCTGCCGATCGGCGCGGTCTGGATCCGGGAAAACGCGGCGGAGTATTTCAAGCCGGGATCCCACGGCACCACGTTCGGAGGGACCCCGCTGGTCTGCGCCGCCGCCCTGGCGGTGCTGCACGTGATCGACCAGGAGAAACTCCTGGCCAACGTCACGGCCAACAGCGGTCCGTGGATCCAGCAGCTCGAGCGGCTGGCCGGCGACTTTCCGCAGCAGGTGACGGGGGTGCGGGGCCGGGGCTACCTGATTGGCCTGCAGATGGCCGGGGACCCGGCGCCCTGGCAGACGGCGCTGCGGGAGGCGGGGCTGCTGGCGCCCACCGCGGGCGGCCACGTCATCCGCCTGCTGCCGCCGCTCATCGCCACCCGCGCCCAGCTGGACCGCTCGGTGGAGATCCTCCGCG
>CAZAFS010000082.1:0-4297 GCA_964484165.1 uncultured Opitutaceae bacterium
CGTGCCGGTACGACCCGTATCCCGTCACCTGCTCGATGGCGTGGCCGAACGTGTGGCCGAGATTCAGCAACGCCCGCCCGCCCTCCGGCGCGAGTTCGCGTTCGTCGGCTTCGACGATCGTCGCCTTGAGCGCGCAACAACGGCGGACCACGGCCGCGAGGTCGGCGCTGGCGGCCGTCACCGGCGCCTGTTCCAGCCGGCTGAACAGCTCCGCGTCACCCAGCAGGCCGTATTTGATCACCTCCGCCATGCCGGCGGCAAATTCGCGCGGCGGCAGCGTGGCCAGCAACTCGGTGGCGATGAACACGCCGCGGGGCTGGTGGAAGGCGCCGACCAGATTCTTGCCGGCCGACAGATTGACGCCGGTCTTGCCGCCCACCGCGCTGTCGACCATCGCGAGCAGCGTGGTCGGAACCTGGTAGTAGTCGATCCCGCGCAGAAATGACGCCGCGGCGAATCCGCCCAGATCGCCGATCACGCCGCCGCCCACCGCCCACAGCGCGCCCGCGCGGTCGAGCTGTTGGGCCGCGAGGAAATCCAGCACCCGGCCCAGCGACTCGAGCGACTTGGCCCGCTCCCCCGGCGGGAGCACCAAGGTGGGCATGCCCCCGGTCAGCTCCCGCAGCGCCGGTCTTTGCCGGCGGGCCACGTTGGCATCGGTCACCGCCACCGTTTTGCGTGCTGACCGGTGCAACCTCGACAGCTCGGCCCGGATTTTCCGCCGCAAATCCGCGCCGAAATGAATGGGATAACTGCGATCCGCCAGCTGAACCGTGAGCGATTCGGTCACACGCCTTATAAAGGGCATCACCAAGTCGCGGTCAATTGCGGGCTGAACCATCTCCCGGCACGCCCGCCTCGCGTGGGGTTGCGACCGGCTTCACCCCCAACGCCACCAGATCGGCGACCATGACACGATTTGACGGCACACTGAAATAGGCCTCGACGGCGCCGAGGGCGGCATCGTTCTGTCCGGCGTCCGCGCCGCTTGCTCTCGGCGCAAGCCCTTCGCGCCCTGCCGCAGCCAGGGCCTCGAGGCTGCCGAACCGGCGGGCCAGACCCCCGGCCGTCGCCGCGCCGACGTGCGGAATGCTCAACCCATGGATGAACCGCCACAACTCCGCATGCTTGCTCCGCTCGATGGCCGCGAGCAGCTGATCGGCGGCTGTTTCCCTGCCGTGACCCGGCGTCACCAGATCCTCGCGGCGCAGCCGATAAAGATCGGCGAGATTTTTCACCCGGCCGCTTTCCACCAGCCGGTCGATCGTGGCCGGTCCGAGGCCGTCGATTTCCATGCAGGATTTGGAGGCAAAATGCCGCAGGCGCTGGCGCACCTGCGCCGGACACGCCGCATTGGGGCAGCGCACCGCCGCCTCGCCCGCCAGCTGCACGACCGCGGTGCCGCAGGCCGGGCAGGTGGCCGGAAAAACGTAGGACCGGCTGCCCGCCGGGCGCCGCGCGGCATCCACGCCGGTGATCGCCGGGATGATCTCACCGGCCTTCTCGACATATACGAAATCCCCTATCCGCAAATCCTGGCGGGCGATCGCCCCACGATTATGCAAGGTCGCCCGGGTCACCGTGCTGCCCGCCAGCTGCACCGGCGCCAATTCCGCCACCGGCGTGAGCAACCCGGTGCGCCCGACCTGCACCGTGATCGCGAGGAGGCGTGTTTCGATCCGCTCGGGTGCGTACTTGTAGGCCATGGCCCAGCGCGGTGCGTGCCTGGTCTCGCCGCAGATGCCGCGCAACGGGACGGGGTCGAGCTTGACCACCGCCCCGTCGGCGGGAAATGGCAGCTGTCGGCGCAGGCGGCCGAATGCCTGCACGGCCGCCCACACCTCATCCGCGCTGTGCGCCATCCAGGTTTTCTCCAGGACCGGCAGCCCCCACGCCCGGGCCTGCTCGTGGAATCCACGCTGCGTGGCCGGGACCAAGGCGGCAGGCTCGCAGGCGCCCCAGCCGTAGAATACCACGTCGAGCTTTCGCTCCGCCACCGCCCCGGGGTCGAGCAACCGGATGGTGCTGGCGGCGAGGTTGCGCGGATGGGAGAAAAGCGGTTCGTCCGCGGCCTCGCGCTCACGATTGATCCGCGCAAACTCGGCAAACGTCACATAAATCTCTCCGCGCAGTTCGATCAGATCCGGAATCGGATTCGCGGTGCCATCCGGCGCGGTCGGGCGGAGCGCGCGCGGCAGGGAGCGGATGGTCCGCGCGTTGGGCGTGATATCGTCGCCCTCGACGCCGTCACCGCGGGTCACGGCGCGGACCAGCCGGCCTTTTTCATAAATGGCGCTGACCGCCACGCCGTCCACCTTGGGCTCCACGACATAGGTGAGATCGGCGCCGGCGAGTTGGCGGGCCAGGCCGGCGACAAACGCGCGCAACTCCGCCTCGGCGTAGGTTTTCTCGAGGCTCAGCATCCGTTCGCGATGACGCCAGGTGGGGAAGAGCCCCGAACGATCGTCGCCAACCGGCGCCGAAGCCGCGGCATCGCCACCGGCCGTCGGGAACGCCTTTTCGAGTTCGCCCAGTTCGCGCTTGAGCTGATCATAGGCGAAATCGCTGATTTCCGGCTCCGCCTGTTGAAAGTAGAGCGTGTCGTGGTGAGCGATCTCCGCGCGCAACGCGGCGATGCGGCGCCGGGCTTCGGTCCCTGGCAAAGCACCGCCCTCGCCGCCGCCGGTCGAGGACGGCGGGACGCCCGGCGCCGCGACCGCCGGTGTGACCACCGAAAGGGCCGCGGCGAGCGCCAGACCGCCGGCAATCCACCCCCAAGCCTGGGCAGAGCTGCATCGACGGCCGGGCAAAGCATCGCGGTCCATAGCGGCCCACTAAGAGCAGCGACATGATGATTCTGCAATCTGGAATTTCGTGACCATCCCTGAACCAACCGTTCGCCACTTGCCTGGCGCCTGCTCCTCGAAGCACCCGGCCCACCCACCCGTTTTGTCAGCGGCCCAAGCCGGGCTCCCGCCCCAATGGGGCTTTGATGGACCGGAGACGCCGCCGGCCGGGGTGACTCTTGACGTCTTCCCGCCGCCCCGCTGGGGCGCGCGGCCGGCTGCGGAGGATCAGAGTTGCGCCGCTTGCGTTTTCTACCCATTGCTGCTGCTTGCTCCGCAGTATCGGACGTTTTTCCACCATGACACTCACTCCCGAACAGAAGCAGGCCGTCGCCGCCTGGGTCGCGGCCGGCGACAACCTTGCGTCCATCCAGCAAAAGCTCGCGGAACAGTGCAAGGTGCCATTGACCTACATGGACGTCCGCTTCCTGGTGGACGATCTCGGCCTCGAGCTGAAGAGCGCCGCGCCCGCCCGGAATGTTTCCGCGGACCTTTCGGCGGCGAATCCGGCCCCGGCGGCGCCCGCGGAAAAGAAAGGCGGCCTTTTTGACCGGCTCAAAAAAGCGGTGGGTGGGGCCGGCAGCGAGGCGGCGGACGGCCCCGAGGTTGACGCGATCGAGGACGAGGAGACGGCTCTCGCCGCGGAACCGGCGGACGAACTCGCCGGCGCCGCCCCCGGGTCGGCGGGTGCGGTGAAGGTCGAGCTCGACCGGATCGTGCAGCCCGGCGCGGTCGTCAGCGGCACGGTGACCTTCAGCGACGGCGCCAGCGGCAAGTGGGCCATGGACAAGCTCGGCCGCCTCATGCTCGACGTGGGCCGGAAGGGCTACAAGCCGTCCGCCGCCGATGTCCAGGCCTTTCAGCGGGAACTCAGCGCCCAGCTGCAGCGCCACGGTTTCTGAGCTTTCGGCCGCGGGCGGCGGCCAACCGCGCTGGGCGTCAGTTCAATTGCCGTTCGGTGGCGGGGGAAACGCCAGCCGCTTCAGCTTGGCGCCGGCGGCCTCCTCCGCGAGGCCGACCAGCTCCGTGATGAGCACGGTCGGATCCTCCTCGTACCGCAGCTGGAGGAAATCCGCCAGGGCGCGCTGGTAGAGGGCGGGGTCGGCCATCCACCGGTCGATCAGCGTGCGGAACTGCGCGCCGTTCTGCACCAGCTCGGCCGCGGCCCCGTTGCGAAAGAATTTCACCGTCAGCCGTTCCTGCGGCATGACGCCGCCAAAGGTGTTGAAAATGATCGGGCACTTGAAGTGGAGCGCCTTGGCGCAGGTGGTGGTGCCGCCGCGGGTCACGATCGTGTCGCTCGCCTGCATGAGCAGGTGCATGACATCCGTGTAGCTGTCGATGAAGCAGGAGAACTCCGGGTGCTGGGACCGCCAGTGCACGAGCTCGTTGTAGGTCTGGTGATTGCGGCCGCAGATGACGATGGCCTGCACCTTGTCGGCGTGGCGCAC
>CAZAFS010000082.1:4397-10335 GCA_964484165.1 uncultured Opitutaceae bacterium
GTGCGCGAGAAATACAGGTCCACCGTCGGCTCGACCCAGTTCCAGCTGTACCCCCAGCCGCCGGCGAACTCGCCGCAATAGGTGGCGCACCGCACGCGGTCCGGGCCGAGCAGGCGGCGGGCCAGCTGGAAATATCCGCGATTGAGGCAGTCGTGCACGCTGAAGATCAGATGCGGCCGGTACTCGCGCAGCACCCGCTCGTAGTACAGGCGCCCGAAGATCACCGTGCGACGGTTGAGAAAACTGAGGCCTTCCACCACCGTGTAGAACGCCTTGTGCATCCAGGGCGACCGGCGCTGGATCCAGTTGTAGAACTGCACCCCGCCGCGATAGACGCCGGACGAGCCCTCGAGCATCTGCTCGATCCGCACGTCCACGTCGTACCGGTAGAGTTGGAAGCACCATTCGGCGAAGGCCTGCGCCCGGGCGTCGTGGCCGCCGCCGGTGCTCGAGGTGAGGACGAGGATGCGCAGGGGCGGCATGGTCAGCGCGTGGCGTCGAAGTAGCGTTCCTGGAACCGGCGGCGCAGGTGGAGGGAGCCGAACCGGGCGAGCAGCGGGGCGAGCACCGTCTGGAAATAGCGGCCGGTGCGCACGGTGCCGCTGCGGCGGGCCAGCAGCGCGCGGCGCAGCGCGGCGGCGGCGTGCGCCGGCGGCGGCCCGCTCCGCATCATGGCGGCAAAGGCCTGCCAGACGCGCGCCATCCGGGGGGTGAAGGCCGCGGGCACGCGGCGCACGGAGCCGTCGAAGTCCGTGCGGTAGTCGCCGGGGCGAAGATCGATCACGATCACGCCGGTGCCCGCCAGCTCGGTCATCAGGCTTTCGCTGAGCGCGGCGAGGCCGGCCTTGGCCATGTTGTAGGCGCTTTGATAGGGCAGCGGAAATTCCACCGCCAGCGAGGAGACGTTGACGAGGGCGCCGCGCCGGCGCGCGCGCATCCCGCCCAGCGCGGCATGGGCCAGCCGGGCGGTGTTCACCAGCATCGCCTCCAGCTGTCCCTGCCAGAGCGCGAAATCGGTCCCGCTGAAGTCGCCGAAGACGCTGAACCCGGCGTTGTTGATCACCAGATCGAATCCGCCCGCCGCCTGCTCCGCCGCCCGGAAGGCGCGCTCCGCCCCGGCCCCGTCGGCCAGGTCGAGCGCCACGGCGTGAAAGCGCCCCCGCGCCGGCAGGCGGGCGGGGTCGCGCGCCGTGCCCCAGACCTCCACGCCCTCCGCCAGCAGCAGGTCGGCAAAGGCGCGGCCGAGGCCGGCACTGGCCCCGGTGACAAACGCCGCCCGATAATGATCGACGAGGGTGCTCACGCTCGACGCAGCACCAGACAGACGTTGGCGCCGCCAAAGCCGCTGCTGTTGTTGAACACGACCTGGGGCGGCTGCGGGAGGGTCGCCCGGATGATGTTCAAGCCCGCACAGGCCGGATCGAGATTCACGATGTGCGCCGAGCCCGGGATGAAACCCTCCTTGAGGGCCAGGGCGCAGAACGCCGTCTCCATCGCCCCGGCGAGGGACAGGCCGTGGCCGGTGAGCGCCTTGGTGCTGCTCACCGCCGGCCGGGTCGCGCCGTCGCGGAAGACCGCCGTGAGCGCCTTGGCCTCGGAAATGTCGCCGATCGGCGTCGACGTGGCGTGGGCGTTCACATAGTCGACGGCCTCGGGTTCCAGATCGGCGCGCCGGAGCGCATTTTCCATCGCGACGCGCAGGCCGGCCCCGTCGGGATGGGAGATGGCGACGTTGTAGCCGTCGGACGCCTGCCCCCAGCCGGCAACCTCGCAATAAACCTTCGCTCCGCGGCGCGCCACCTCCTCCTCGCTTTCGAGCACGACCACGGCGGCCCCGCCGGTGCCGACAAAACCGTCGCGCCCGGTGTCGAAGGGCCGCGAGGCCAGATCAGGATTGGCCTGCAGGGACAGCGCCCGCATGCCGGCAAACGGCAGAATGCTCTCCACGTTGCCGTCCTCGGCGCCCGCCACGAACATCCGCTTCTGCCGGTTGAGCATGATTTCGTCGTAGGCAAAGCCCATCGCGTGCGAGGAGGACGCGCAGGCCGAGGCGAAGCCGGCGGAGGCGCCCTTGATCTTGAAATGGGCCACGAGGTTGAAATTCACCGTGCCCGCGATCGAGGCCACGATGCCCAGCGGCGAGCAGCGCATCACCCCCATGGTGTTCATGCGGTGCAGATAATAGCCGAGCAGATGCGGCGAACCGCCCGAAGCCGCATAGAGGCCCGTGTCGTCGTTGGACACATCCGCATCCGTCAACTTGGAATCGGTGATGGCATCGAGCATCGCGCAGTAGGTGTAGAGGCCATGCGGCGCCATGCCGCGCAGGATATCACGCTTGATCGAGAAACGGCTGGGGTAGGCCCAGTCCTCGCAGTCGTAGGAATCGGTGTCGTAGCCCTTGATCGTGCCGATGACCTTCACGGGCACGTTGGCTTTCTGGAACGGGGGATAGACCTCGAAGCCGTGCCGCAGTTCGCGCAGATTCTGCGACACGGTGGCCATGTCGTTGCCGATGCTGGTGACCAATCCGATCCCCGTGATGTAAACTTTCCTCATGGTTTGCTGGGCGCGAAACCGCCGGTGCGGCCACCTGCCGTGCCGCTCAACCCGGCGTCAGCCAGATATGAATGGAGTCCCGATCCGGCGCGGTCAACGCGGGAACTCGCCGGAGCTGCGCTGCGCCGCGCCGCGCTGCGCCGGCCGGCCCGGGCCTCAGGCGTTGACCGCGGCGGGCAGCACCGGCGACTCACCGTTGGCGGCGGGCGAGCTCTCCGTTTCGACCGCCACCTCCTCGGCATAGCCGAAGGTCAACGTGATCTCCTCGGCGATGGCCGCCTTGTCCTGCCCCACCCGGATCGCGCCTTCGAAGGTCGCGAGCGGAGCCTTCAGCCGCTTGGGCTTGATCGAGAGGCTGAGCACGTCGCCCGGCTTGCACATCCGGTGGCAGCGCACGCCCTCGCACGAGGTGAAGAAAATGGTCTGCGGACTCACCACTTTGCCGGGCTCGCCCGCGCCGCCTTCGAGCAGGAAGAGCACCGCCAGCTGGCCGAGCGCCTCCAGCATGATCGAGGCGGGCATCACCGGATTGTCCTTGAAATGCCCCTGCAGGAAGAACTCCTGCCCGCTGATCTTGTACTTGGCGCTCGCCCCCTGCGAGCTGACCGAGGCTTCGTTGAGAAACAGAAACGGCGGCTGGATCGGCATGACCGACGCGATCTGCTCGATGGGCAGGAACTTCGTCGGCTTGGGCAGCGGCAGGCCCCGCACCTTGCACTCGATGAACTGCTTGACGTCGCCCAGCGTGCGCAGATGCCGCAGTTCTTCGTTGTTGATCGACATCTGCAGCACGTCCTCCACCAGGATGACGATCTCCATCATCGTCAGCGAGTCGATCCCCAGGTCCTCGATCAGGCGCAGATCATCGTCGGGATTCTTGAGTTTGGCGCGCAGATCGGGCTCGACGTAGCGCTCGAGAATCCCGAGCACGATGGCGGGCAAATGCTCCGTGTTGCCGGTCTTGCGGAACTGGCACGCGGCTTCGTAGGTCGGCGCGGCGCACCGTTTCAGCGCCTCGCGCAAGTATGCATCGTCCTCGGGAGTAAAGGGTTTCGGGGTTCCCGAAATCACCTTCTTGGTCCCCGCACCTGAATCGACAAATTGTGCCATGCTGGGCTGTTGTAGGTTATGGCCGTTCTGGTTGTAAACCCTAATTTTCTCGGCGCTTCTGCAGAAGGAAAGACTGTTGGGGGCAAATTCCTGTGAATTCGTACGCCGTCCAAGGTAATGCAGCGGCTCGACCTGTTCCAATTAGAATGCGGGCCAGCAGGTTTTTTCCACCAAATTGACACCCGGCGGCCCGCGCCGGCCGGTCGGAAAAGTATCCCGTTGCCTGGCTGCGCCGCCGCATCATAAGGAATGCTGATCTTGCCTGCCGAGCCGACCAGTGCCTCGCCCGCCGCCGACCGCCCGCCGCCTCCGGCGGGCCCGCCGCCGCGCGTGTTCCTGATCACCCACGAGTTTTATCCGCGGCACGGCGGGATCGCGACCTTTGCCGAGGAGATCGCGCGGGCGGCGGTGGAACTCGGCTACGACCTTGAGGTCTGGGCCCAGGCCGCCCCGCCGGGCACGGCGGAGAAACCCTGGCCCTTCCGTCTGTGCCGGCTGCCCCTGAAGGGCACGCATGACTGGGCCTGCGTGCAGCGCCTGATGCGCGAACTCATCGTGCAGCGCCGGCGCCTGCGGCACGCCACCGTCTATCTGGTCGAACCCGGGCCGATCCGGGCGATGATGTTGCTGCAATTTTTCTCCTGTTTCCGGCCCCGCCGGCTGGTGCTCACGTTCCACGGTTCCGAGATCCTGCAGTTCCACCGCAATCGGCTGACCCGCGCCCTAGTCCGCCGGCTCATCCGCCACGCGGGCCGCATCAGCGTGCTGACCGGCTACACGCACCAGCTGCTCTGCGCGCGTTTCCCCGCGGCTGCGTCGAAGACCTTTCTCACCCCCGGCGCGCTGCGCTCCAGTTTCTCGGGGGCGCCGTTCGTCCTCCAGCGGGAGCCGCACGACCACGTCGTGGTCCTCACGGTCGGGCGCCTCCATCCCCGCAAGGGCCAGCACTTCATCATCGAAGCCCTCCAGGCGCTGCCCGCGGCCCAGCGCGCGGACGTCGAATACTGGCTCGTCGGCGGCCCCAGCAAGGAGAACTACGGGACGCGCCTGCGCGAGGCCGCCGCCGCCTCCGGCCTGGCCGTGCGGTTCTTTGGCAACGTCGACAACGACGAGCTCACCCGGCTCTACGGCCGCGCCGACATCTTCGCCATGACGAGCATCGACCACAAACACAGCGTCGAAGGCTTCGGCCTCGTCTACCTCGAGGCCGCCGCCCACGGCCTGCCCGTCGTCGCCCACGCCGTCGGCGGGGTGCCCGAGGCGGTCGTGGACGGGGTGACGGGCCTGCTGGTGCCGCCGCGGGACCGGCCGGCGCTCACCACGGCGTTTGCCCGCCTCATCGGCGACCCGGCCTTGCGCACCCGCCTGGGCGCGGCCGGCCGCGACTGGGCGCGCCAAAACAGCTGGCTCCGGTCCGCCGACCTGCTCTTCAATGACACGGAGTGGAAAATCACCGGCTGAGTTCCGGTGCGCCCGCGTCGCCCGCCCTTCCCATGATCCAATCCCGCGTGCAAGTCACCGTCCGCTATGCCGAGACCGACATGATGGGCATCGTCTACCACGGCAGCTATCTGCCGTGGTTCGAGATCGGTCGCACGACCCTGCTGAAGGAGAACGGGATTTCCTACCGCGAGTTGGAGGCCGACGGCTACCGGCTGCCGGTGCTCGAGGTGAGGGTGAAATACCTCCGGCCGGCGTTCTACGACGAGGTGCTGACCATCGTCACCACCCTGGACGAGAAGCCCCTGCTGCGCATCGCCCTCGCCTACGAGGTCCGCCGCGGCGACGAGCTGCTCGCCACCGGCCAGACGACGCACGCGTTCATCGACCGCGAAGGCCGGCCCGTGCGGCCGCCGCCGGCTTTCATCCGGCGGATGCAGGAGTTGTTCCCGTAACGTCCGCGGCACCGGCCCAGGCGGCATGTTCCGCCTGCACCGCCGGATCGGTTTCGCCCGCCCGCGCGCCCGCCAGCAGCCGCCCGGCGTCCGCGCCCGCGATGCGATGCACCGCCCAGACCGCGTGCGCCCGCACGACCGGCGCCGCGTGGCCCGCCAGGCGCACCAGCGGCGCGACCAGCTCGTGCGCGGCGCCGGCGCCGCGGGCGACATTGCCCGCCACCACGCACGCGTTGCGCAGGAGGCCGGCCAGTTTGAGCCGCTTGACCGGCGTCCGACGGAAGACCGCGGCAAATCGTGCCGGCGTCAACTCCAGCAACTCCCGCAGCGGCAGGGCCGCCAGCTCGGGCCGGGCCGCCAGCAGCAGGCGCCGG
>CAZAFS010000083.1:0-10333 GCA_964484165.1 uncultured Opitutaceae bacterium
CCGCGCTGCGATTGATGCCGGCCGCGTCGGACGGCGTGATGTCGTTGGCGACGACGACGCGTTTCTCCGCCAGATCGTTCAGATGGCGGGCCGCCGTCCCGAGCAGGTTCTGCAGGACGCGCTGCGCGACGTCGCGGATGTCGCCCGCGCGTTCGCGCAGGTACTCGTCGTTGATCTCGTCGAAGGCCGTGATGTAGCGCTGCGAGACCCGGTTGAAGCACGTCTCGATGTTCGCGTTGGTGGTCTCGAACTCCCGCACCGTCTCGCTGATCAACGCCTCGTCCTCCAGCACCATGAGATGGGCGTCGAAGATGCGCGCCTCGTCGGGCCCGAGGTTCTTCTCCACCTCGTTTTTGATCTTGGAGATCTGCTGGCGCGTGGTCACCAGCGCCTGCTCGAGCCGCCCGACCTCGGCCACCCGCTTGTCCGCGTCGACCTGGTAGGCCGGCACCTCGATGTCCGTCTGCAGGTAGACGAAGATCTCGCCGTAAGCTATGCCGGCGGAGGCAGAAATGCCATGGACCACAAACTCGGGTTTCGGGCTGGTATCCATGCGGTCGGTTGGGCCAGGCGGAGGCGTGACGGCGGGTTGAGAATCGCTGCTGCTCTTTATCCCGCCCGGGCTGTGGAGGGTCAACTCGGATTTGGCCCTGGCCGGGTCGATTTTGGCCCGGCGGACGAATCCGGACGGCGGGACCACCCGGAGACCGCCGGCGCCCGCGCCGGTTCCGCGCCGCGCGCGGCGCTCAGGCAGACCCATGCAATGGATCCTTGTTCTTGTTTGCAGGGGCTCAAATCGCTCGGTGAGCGATGTAGGAGCCTGCTGGCAGGCGATTTCTGCTCTGCCATCCTCCTTCGCCGGAGCTACGGAGGACAGGTCGCGAGCACCTGTCGGCCGAAGCTCGCTCCTACAACTGCCTGCCCTCAGATCAGCCGATGGTCGCGACCTGCACGAAGGCCACCGCGCCCCACGCCTCGCGGATGGCGGCGGTGATGGCCTCCACCGGCGCGTCCGCCGGCAGCAGCGCAAAAGAGCTGCTGCCGCTGCCGCTCATGCGCGGCGCGAGGCCGAACCGGTCGCGCAGGCGCTCCCCCAGCACCGGCAGGGCGACAAACTTCCGGTACACCACCGGCTCGAGGTTGTTGAAGAGCAGTTCCTCCGCGCCGGCGTTCCCGTCGATCCAGGCGGCCAGGCGGCGCTCGGCCTCCGCCGGCGGCAGATAGGCGCCGGTCGCCCCGCCCGCGGCCAGCCGCGAGTATGCCCACGCCGTGCCGACGGCAACGCTGGCCGGCTTGTAAAGCAGCACCCGCCGGCCCCGCAGCCGCCGCGCCGCCGCCGCGGGCAGCGGCTCCACCCGATCCCCGCGGCCGCGCATCACCACCGGTCCGCCGGGCAGGAACAGGGGGCAATCCGACCCGAGGTGCGCCGCCAGCGTCGCCAGCGCCTCGCGTCCGAGGCCGGCGCCGCTGAGCCGGTCCAGCGCCAGCAGCGCGGCGACCGCGTTGCTGCTGCCCCCGCCCAGTCCCGCGCCCAGCGGAATCCGTTTGGTCAGCCGGAACGCCACGGATTCCCGCCACCCGGTCGCCTCCGCGAAAGCCGCCGCCGCCTTCACCACCAGATTGTCACCGCCCGCCGGCACCTCCGGAACGTCGCACTCCACGGTGTATCGACCTTCGCCGTTCGCCTTGCGACCCGTGGCATCCGCGGTCAGCTCGTCGCCGAAATCCAGCGGCGCCACCACCGAGACGAGGTCGTGATAGCCGTCGGAACGGCGACCGGTGACGGCGAGGTAGAGGTTGATCTTCGCCGGCGAAAAGATCGTCACTGTCTGCGGCAGGTTCACTGGGTCCAAGGACTTAACCGCTGCCGCCCGCGAATAAACACTAATCGGCGCCAGCGGGCCGGATGGTTTTTGAGTTTCATTACGGCGCGAAAAGGCCCATTAGTGGCTACCCCATGCCCTGCGAACTCATCCTTGCGCTCGACGAGCCCTCCCCCCGCGACGTGGCGCCGCTGCTCCGCCGGCTCGGCGGCCAGGTGCGCTGGGTCAAGATCGGCCTGGAGATGTTCACCTCCTCCGGGCCCGACGGCGTGCGCGAGGTGGCCGGCATGGGCTTTGAAGTCTTTCTCGACCTCAAGCTGCACGATATTCCCCACACGGTCGCCCGGGCCGTCGTCGCGGCCTCGCACCTGCCGATCAAGATGCTCACGCTGCACACCGGCGGCGGTCGCGCGATGATGCGCCAGGCGGTCGACGCGCAGCGACAGTCCGCGGCCCACCTGCTGCTGCTCGGCGTGACCGTGCTCACCTCGCTCGACGAAGACGATCTCCGCGACGTCGGGGTGGGCACCGCACCCACGGCGCAGGTCGGCCGCCTCGCCCGCCTGGCGGTCGATTCCGGACTGGGCGGCCTCGTCTGTTCGCCCTTCGAACTCAAGCCGCTGCGCGCGCAGGTGGGCGCGGGGGTGAAGCTGATCACCCCCGGCATCCGCCCCGCCGGCACCGCGGGAAACGACCAGGCGCGGGTCATGACCCCGCGCGACGCCGCCCGCGCCGGCGCCGATTTCATCGTGGTCGGCCGGCCGATTCTCCAGGCCCCCAATCCCGTCGCCGCCGCCGAGGCAATCCTCGCCGAACTGAAGACCGCATGACGAAGAGCGGCACAACGGGTGGGGCGCTCTGCCGGCCGGCAGAGCCGGGCACGCCGCCACGCCCGGACGGCCCGGCGGTCCGTCCCTACCTTTCACGATGAGCCGCACCGCCGCCATCCTTCTGGCCGCCGGGCAGGGCCGCCGCATGGCGGCCAGCGTGCCCGACAAGATCCTCGCGCCGCTCGGCGGCCGGCCGGTCTTCGCCCATTCCGCCGCGGCGTTTGCCGCCAGCGGCGTCGCCGATTTCTATGTCATCGTCTACCGCAGCGCGCCGCAGTCGCTGGCCCTCTCATGCTTCGCCCCCACCCCGGGGCTCTTCGTCCAGGGCGGCCGCGAACGGCAGGATTCCGTGGCCCGCGCCCTCGCCGAGCTGCCGGAGGACATCGACTGCGTCTTCATCCACGACTGCGCCCGGCCGCTCGTCCGCCCCGCCCAACTGGCCGCGCTCCTCAAGGCGGTGCGCCGCGACGGCGCCGTCGTCCTGGCCCACCGCGTGACCGACACCGTCAAGCAGGTGTCCGCCCGCGCCGGCACCCCGGTGCGCGTCCGCCCCGTCACCCTCGACCGCGCGCGCCTCTGGGCCATGGAAACGCCCCAAGTCTTCGCCCGCGACCTCATCACCCGCGCTTACGCCCGGGTGCAACGCCGCGGCCGGCGCATCACCGACGACGCCCAGGCCGTCGAACTCCTCGGCCACCCGGTGACGTTCCTGGACAATCCGCACCCGAATCCGAAGCTCACCACCGCTGCCGACCTGGCCTACCTGGAGTTCCTGCTGTCGCGGGATTCCGCGTAGCTTCTCCTGCCCGCTCATCGTAAACTGGTTCACCGTAAGCTCTCCGGTCTCCGGTTTCCTCTATCCCAGATGAACAGAATCGGCCACGGCTACGACATCCACCGCACCACCGCGGGCCGCCCGCTTGTCCTCGGCGGCGTGCGCTTCGCCAGCGACTTCGGCCTCGCGGGCCACTCCGACGCCGATTGCGTGACCCACGCCATCTGCGACGCGCTGCTCGGCGCGGCCGGCCTGCCCGACATCGGGCATCTCTTTCCCAACACCGATCCGGCCCTGGCCAACGTCGACTCGCAGATCCTGCTCGGCCGCGTGGTCGCCGCGTTGCGCCAGCGCGGGTGGGCGCCGGTGAACCTCGATGCCACCGTGATCGCGGAACGGCCCCGGATCGCCCCGCGGCTGGACGAAATGAAGATCGCGCTGGCGCGCACCACCGGCCTGCCGGTCGACGCGATCGGCCTGAAGGCCACGACCAACGAGGGCGTCGGCGACATCGGCTGCGGCCTGGCCATCGCCGCCCATGCCGTGGTGTTGATCGAGAAGGTCTAGGAGCGCGGTTCCGCGCGACGTCATGCGCCGTCTCCCGGTCTTCTGGCTTCTGGCCTCCCGCCTTCGCCCGAGCGCTACGGCGAGGCAAGCCGACTGCTGGCTTTTGGCCGCGGCCTTGGCCTGCGTAGCCCTGGGCGAAGCAGGCTGTGGCCGCCGCGAGACCAACGTCCAGCGGGGCGATCGCGATCAGGTGCTCCACCGCGGCATCGGCTCCGAGGTCAGCGATCTCGATCCGCAGCTCGTCACCGGCCTGGCCGAGCAATGCGTGACCTCCGCCCTCTTCGAGGGACTCGTGACCGAGGATCCGCACGACCTGCATCCCGTGCCGGGCGTGGCCGAAAGCTGGGAGATCTCCCCCGACGGCCTGGTCTACACCTTCCATCTGCGCGCCGCGGCCCGGTGGTCCGACGGGGCGCCGGTCACCGCGTCGGATTTCGTCGCCTCGTTCCGGCGCATGCTCACGCCGTCGCTCGCCGCCGACAACGCGGTGCTGTTCTACCTGCTGCGCAATGCCGAGGCCTACCACCAGGGTCGCCTGGCCGACTTCCGGCAGGTCGGCTGCGCCGCGCTCGACGACCGTACACTGCGTCTCACGCTGGCGCATCCGGCGCCGTACTTTCTCGCCCTGCTGACGCAGATGCCGTTTCTGCCCGTGCCGCTGGCGGCCATCGAAAAGTACGGCGCCCCGTACCAGCGGGGCAATCCGTGGACGCGCCCCGGCCGGCTCGTGGGCAACGGACCGTTCGTGCTCACGGCCTGGCGACCCAACGAGGTGATCATCGTCGAGAAATCTCCCACCTACTGGGACGCGGCCCGAGTCCGGCTGCAGGCGATTCATTTCCATCCCATCGACAGCCAGGACGCCGAGGAGCGCGCCTTCCGCGCGGGCCAGCTGCACGTGACGTACACCGTGCCGGTCGGCAAGGTGGACGCCTACCGCCAGGACGCGCCGCAACTGCTCCGCCGCGATCCCTATTTCAACACCTACTTTTTCCGGCTGAACGTGCGGCGCCCGCCCCTCGATGACGAGCGCGTCCGCCGCGCCCTGACGCTGGCCGTCGACCGGCGGGCCATCGTCGAGCACATCCTGCGCGGCGGCCAGCAGCCCGCGGCCTCCCTCACCCCGCCGGTGCTGCCCGAGTATGCGCCGCCGGCGGTCGCGATCACGGATTTCGCCGCGGCCCGACGCCTGCTCGCCGAGGCCGGCCACCCGGGCGGGCGCGGCCTGCCGCCGCTCGAGCTGTTGTACAACAATTCCGAGAACCACCGCCTCGTGGTCGAGGCCGTGCAGGAAATGTGGCGGCGCGAGCTGGGACTCGACGTCCGCCTCGTCAACCAGGAGCTCAAGGTCGTGCTGGCGGATCGTCGCGCTGGCCAGTACCAGATCCTGCTCTCCGACTGGGTGGGCGACTTTCCCGACGCCAGCACGTTTCTCGACGTGTGGCGCGGCGCCAGCGCCAACAACGCCACCGGGTGGGCCAGCGTCGACTACGACGCCCTGCTGGCGGCGGCGGCACAGACGGCGGACCCGGTCGCGCGCGCCGGACTGCTGCGCCAAGCCGAGTCGCTGCTGCTGGCGGCGGCACCCGTGATCCCGCTCTACTTCAACACCCACGTGTTTCTGCTCCAGCCCTCGGTGCACGGCTGGTATCCCACCGTGCTCGACCACCACCCCTACAAGTACGTCTGGCTGGGACCGTAGCCCGCCGGCCGTTCAGCGGTCGCCCGCGCACTGTTCGCCGCGCAGGGCCTCCGCGCCCTCGCGGGCGATGATCGGCACCATGAGCAGCCCGGCCACCGGGTCGGCCCACCACCAGCCCCAGAGGGCGTTCAGGGTCAGGCCGCCGAGCAAGATGGCGGAGAGCCAGGCGCAGAGATCGGTCTGGCGCGAGTCGGCCCGCAGGGCGCCGCTCTCCAGCCGCGCGGCCACGCGGCGTTTGGCGCGGGCCAGCAACGGCATGACCGCGAGGGACGCGACCGAGAGCCCGATCCCCACGAGACTCACGCGCGGCGGTTCGCGCCGGAGCAGCGTCTCGCCCGCCTCGAAGGCGATATACGCCGCCAGCAGCAGGAAACTGATGCCGACCAGCTTGAGAGCCAGCCGCTCGCGCTGCTCGTCGGCAGCGTGCGCCTGCAGGCGCCAGAGGAGAACGCCGCCGGAGAGGCTCTCGATGACCGAATCCACGCCGAACCCGGTCAGGGCGACGCTGCCCGCGATCAGACCGGCGCCGAGCGCGACCGCCGCCTCGACGACATTCCAGCCGAGGGTGAGATATTCCAGCCGGCGCCCGGCCAGGGCCGCGGCGGCCCGGCCGGAGCTGTCGTCACCGGGGTCGGAGGTCTTGTTCATCGGAGGAGGTATCAAAACAATCGGCCGGCGCGGCGGGTGGCAATCTTGCGTCTTGGATCTTCCATTTTGAATCGCCGCGCGGCTCCGCTGCGCGGAGCCGGTGGCGCGGCGGACGTTAATGCCTTTTTAATGCCCCGGGGACGGCATTTAATTAGGCGCGGCCAGACGGCGGAGGTATTCTGCCGGCGTGCAACTGAAACCATCATTTCCGCCAGCGTCCGATCGCACCTTCGGACCGACGCCAGGATGCAACGCGGAGATCCGGCCATGAGCGATATCCTGTTTGTCGGTCTCGCGGTCGCATTCTTCGTCCTCGCCGCGGCGTTCGCCTGGTTTTGCGAAAAGGTGCGCTAATCCCCGCCGCCACCCGGCAACGTCTCCTCCCATGGAAAATATCCTCATCGGTCTGATCGCCGTCGCCTGCCTCATCTACCTGATCGTGGCGGTGCTCCGCCCGGAGAAATTCTGACCGCCCCGCGCCATGAACAATCCCAACGCCTGGCTGCAATTTGCGCTCTATGTCGGCGCGCTGCTGCTCCTCACCAAGCCGCTCGGACTCCACCTCGTGCGGGTGCTGGATGCGCGCGGCCGGACCTGGCTCGACCCGGTTGTGCGCCCGGTGGAGCGGCTGACCTACCGCCTCTGCGGCATCGACCCGGCGCGCGAGCAGGGCTGGTTCGCCTACACGGTGGCGATGCTCCTGTTCAGCCTCGTCGGGATGCTCCTCACCTACTTCATCCTGCGTTTTCAGGACAAGCTGCCGCTGCAAACCCTCCTCAATCCGCAGAAGCTGCCCGGCGTCAACCCGCACCTCGCCTTCAACACCGCGGCGAGCTTCACCACCAACACCAACTGGCAGTTCTACGGGGGCGAATCGACGATGTCGTATTTCTCCCAGATGGTCGCGCTGGCGTTCCATAATTTCGCCTCGGCGGCCACCGGCATCGCGATCGCCGCGGCGCTCGTGCGCGGCCTCGCGCGCCACACGTCGAAAACCATCGGGAACTTCTGGGTCGATGTGGTCCGCATCAGCTACTACGTCCTGGTGCCGATCTGCCTGGTCTTTGCGCTGGCCCTGGTCTCCCAGGGCATGATCCAGAATTTCAAGCCCTACACGGTCGCGAAGACCCTTGAACCGTACACCATCCAGGTGCCCAAGACCGACGCCAACGGCCAACCCGTCACCGGCGCCGACGGCAAGCCCGTGATGGTGGACCAGGTCGTGGATACCCAGACCATCGTGCAGGGCCCGATGGCCTCGCAAGTCGCGATCAAGATGCTCGGCACCAACGGCGGCGGCTACGTCAACGCCAACGCCGCGCATCCGTTCGAGAACCCGACGCCGCTCTCCAATTTTCTGCAGATTCTTTCGATCTTCGCGATCCCGAGCGCGCTGACCTATTATCTCGGCCGGATGGTCAAGAACCAGCGGCACGGCTGGGCCGTGTGGGGCGCGATGTTCGCCATGTTTGTGGCGGGCGTCCTCGTCGCGTGGTGGGCTGAGGCCCGGGGCGATCCGATCCACCAGCACCTCGGCGTCGCCGCGGCCGACGGCAACATGGAGGGCAAGGAGGTGCGCTTCGGCATCTTCAATTCGGCGCTTTTCGCCACCATCACGACCGACGCCTCGTGCGGCGCGGTGAATTCGATGCACGACTCGTTCACGCCGCTTGGCGGCCTGGTGCCGCTGTTCAACATGGAGACCGGCGAGGTCATCTTCGGCGGCGTGGGCGCGGGGCTCTACGGCATGCTCATCTTCGTCGTGCTGGCGGTGTTCATCGCCGGGCTCATGGTCGGCCGCACGCCCGAGTACCTCGGCAAGAAGATCGAGGCCTATGACGTGAAGCTCGTGATGATGGTGCTGATGGTCCTCGCGACCACCATCCTCGGCTTCACCGCCTGGGCCAGCGTCAGCGCCTGGGGTCGGGCCGGCCTCAACAACGCCGGCCCCCACGGCTTCAGCGAAATCCTCTATGCTTACAGCTCGTGCGTGGGCAACAACGGCAGTGCCTTCGCGGGACTCTCGGGCAACGAGGTCCATTGGGACACCACCACGGCGATCGCGATGCTCTTCGGCCGCTTCCTCATGATCGTCCCGATCCTGGCGCTCGCCGGCAACCTCGCCTCGAAGAAGCTCATCCCGGCCAGCGCCGGCACGTTCCAGACCGAGGGCGTCACCTTTGTGCTGCTGCTCATCGGCACGGTGCTGCTCGTGGGCGCGCTCACCTTCCTGCCGGCCCTGGCGATGGGCCCCATCGTCGAGCACTTCCTCATGGGCGCCGGCCAACTCTTCTAAACCTGTAGGAGCCTGCTGGCAGGCGACTCGACATTCCATCGCGCGCAAGCGCGCTCCTTCAAACACCACCATGTCCTCCAAGGCCATTTCCCTCTTCGATCGTGAGATTCTGCTGAAGGCGGTCACCGACTCCTTCAAGAAGCTCGACCCGCGCCTGCAGATCAAGAACCCGGTCATGTTCGTGACCCTGATCGGGGCGGTCCTCACCTTCCTCCAGCTCTTCACCACCAGGGAGCCGCGCGGCTACGTCCTGCAGATCGCGCTCTGGCTGTTCTTCACCGTGATCTTCGCCAACTTCGCCGAGGCCGTGGCCGAAGGTCGCGGCAAGGCCCAGGCGCAGGCGCTCCGCGCTTCGCGGCGGCAGCTCGTGGCGCACCGGCGCCGCAAGGACGGCTCGTTTGAATCGGTGGACGCGACAGCACTGCGCAAGGGTGACGTCGTCCAGGTCGCCGCAGGCGAACAGATTCCGGGCGACGGCGACGTGATGGAAGGCGCCGCGTCGGTGGACGAGTCCGCCATCACCGGCGAATCGGCGCCGGTTATCCGCGAGGCCGGCGGCGACCGCAGTGCCGTGACCGGCGGTACGCGCGTGTTGTCCGACCAGCTGGTCGTGCGCATCACCGCCGATCCCGGCGAGGGCTTCCTCGACCACATGATCAGCCTGGTCGAGGGCGCCAAACGCCAGAAGACGCCCAACGAGATCGCGCTGACGATTCTGCTTTCGGCCCTCACCTTCATCTTTCTGCTGGTCATCATCGCGCTCAAGCCGTTCGGCATCTACGCCAGCGTGGCGTTCTCCATCACGGCGCTGATCGCGCTGCTGGTCTGCCTGATCCCCACGACCATCGGCGGCCTGCTCAGCGCCATCGGCATCGCCGGCATGGACCGTTTGCTTCAGCGCAACGTCCTCGCCATGAGCGGCCGCGCGGTCGAGGCCGCCGGTGACATCGACGTGCTGCTGCTCGACAAGACGGGCACCATCACGCTGGGCAACCGCATGGCCACCGAGTTCGTGCCCGCACCCGGCGTGGCGCTGCCCCGCCTGGCCGATGCCGCGCAGCTCGCCTCGCTGGCCGACGAGACACCCGAGGGCCGCAGCATCGTCGTGCTGGCCAAGGAGAAATTCAACCTGCGGGCCCGGGAGCTGGCCGCGCCGCACGCCCGGTTCGTGCCGTTCACCGCGCAGACCCGCATGAGCGGCGTCGACCTCGCGGCGTTCGACGGGCAGCCGGCCCGCTTGATCCGCAAGGGCGCCGCCGAGAATGTCCGGACCTGGATCGAGACCCAGGGCGGCACCTATCCCGCCGCGGTGGCAAACGCGGTCGACGCCATCGCCCGCGACGGCAGCACGCCGCTGGTCGTGGCCGAGGGCCGCGACGTGCTCGGGGTGATCTGTCTCAAGGACGTGGTGAAGGGCGGCATCAAGGAGCGCTTCGCGCAGCTCCGCGCCATGGGCATCCGCACCGTGATGATCACGGGCGACAATCCGCTCACCGCCGCGGCCATCGCCGCCGAGTCGGGCGTGGACGATTACCTGGCCCAGGCCACGCCCGAGATGAAGCTCACGCGCATCCGCGACGAGCAGGGCGCCGGGCACCTCGTGGCCATGACGGGTGACGGCACCAATGACGCCCCGGCCCTCGCCCAGGCCGATGTCGGCGTGGCGATGAACACCGGCACCCAGGCCGCCAA
>CAZAFS010000084.1:0-10326 GCA_964484165.1 uncultured Opitutaceae bacterium
CCCATCAGGGACTCGGCCCGTTGGATGAGGTAGGTCACCGCCTCCGTCTGCAGCGGATGCAGCGTCCATAGCAGCGCGACGGCCAAGGCGAGGAATGTGACGTCATCGTGTGGGAGCCTGCTTGCAGGCGAATTTGCGGGAGAGCCAGCGCGCTCGGAAGGGTCGCCTGCGAGCAGGCTCCTGCAGGGCGAGAGCTGCAGCGTCCGCCGGACGATGCCGAACAACGTCAGGCCGGCGAGAAGGTGGATGGCGAGATTGACGGCGTGGTAGCCCCAGACGCCGGAGCCGCTCAGGGCGTGGCTGATCGCCAGCGTGAAATTGAGGAACGGCCGCCCGCTGACCGTCAGGTCGGCTTGCCGGGGCCGCCATGTTTCCCAAACGGGCCACAGGCGGCGGATGGAGGGATTGTCGATGATCGCGGAGAAATCGTCGAAGACGAACGCACCGGAGAAACTCGTGCGCCAGGCGACAAGCGCAGCCAGCACGAGCAAGCCGCCGGCCAAAACATTCCGCGGCGGGAATGCGGGTGACTCCGAAGGTCCGTTGGGTGCAGACGGGCTCATGGGTGGACGTTCAACTCGTCGAGCGCCGCCCGCGCCGGCGGGCAATCCGGCTGCAGGCGGAGCGCGGCTTCGAACTGGTTCCTCGCTTCGGGCAGCCGTTGCAGCTGCCAGAGGGCGGTTCCGAGATTGCAGTGGGCGGCGACGTTGGCGGGATCGCTGCGCAAGGCCGCCCGGTAGTGGTCGACGGCCTCCGCCCACCGGCCGGCCCGCACGAGGATGTTGGCCAGATTGTTGTGCGCCGCGGAATTGTCCGGGTCCAGTTGCAGGGTGCGTTCAAACTGCGCCTCGGCCTGGGGCAGCCGGCCGAGACTGAGCAAGACGGTCCCGAGATTGTAGCTGGCCGCGGCCATCGTCGGCTGCAGGCGCAGCGTGGCTTCAAATTCCGCGACCGCTTCGTCGGGCCGGCCCATCTGCAGCCTGGCCATGGCGAGGTTGTAGTGCACGGGCGCGAATTGGGGAAGCTGGCGCAGCACGGCTTCATAGTGGTCGCACGCGTCTGCGAATCGGCCCGCGCGCAGGGCCAGGTTGCCGAGCTCGACGTGGGCCATGGCGTAGTCTGGCGCGGTTCTCAAAGTGGCCTCGAAATAGCGGGCTGCGTCGGCATCCCGCCCCAGTTGGAGCGCCGCCTTCCCCGCGTAAAAGTCCGCCGCGGCCAAGCCGGGCTGGAGCCGCAGCGCCGCCCTTTCCTCGGCGAGCGCCGCCGCTGGCTGGCCGGTTTGGAGCCACGCGCCGCCGAGATTGCAGTGCGCCCGGGCGTTGGCCGGCCGTTTGACCACCGCATCGGTCCACAGCGCCAGGTCGCTGCGGTAAACCGCGTTGCGCTGCACCGTGAGCCACCCCCAGCCGACCGCCAGCGCCGCGAGCACCGCCAGGCCGGTGCGTCCCGCGAGCCGGTAAAGGCCGGCAACGCCAACGGTGATCACCGCCGCCAGCGGCAGATACATGCGATGCTCGGCCATGATTTCCGTCGCCACCGGCACCACACTCGAACTGGGCGCCAGGATGGCGAAGAACCAGGCTCCGACAAAACCCGCGACTGGCCGGCGCCACAGGGCCGCGCCGGTGGCCGCCGCCAGCAGCGCGATCAGCAGGGTGCAGGCGACGATCGCCGCCGGGGGCGCCGCCAGATCCGCGCCGTAGTCGATCGTCAGCGGATGCGGCCAGAGCGACAGCCCAAGGTAGCGCACGATCGTCTCGCCTTGCCTCAGCGCATACCCCCACGGCGTCACCCCGAGCGCAAATCCGGCGGTGCCGCCGCGACTGCCCGCCCCCGCCACCAGCCAGATCAGCAGCACCCAGGTGGCCGCGAGTGACGCATAATAGCCTCGGCGGCGGCGGAACGCTTCCCGGAAACTGCCGGCCACAAACGTGCGATCATAGAGGAACACGATGAGCGGTGCCGCCACCATCACTTCCTTGGTGGCCATGCCCAGCAGACAGGCGAGGAAGGAGGCCAGGAACCAGAGAGCTGAGATGCCCGTCAGAGAGTCATTGCGAGGAGCAAAGCGACGAAGCAATCCAGATGGATTTCCGGACGTCGGAGCTGGATCGCCACGCCCGGCGCCGCCGGGCTCGCGATGACTCGATGCGTTGTGCGATGTCGGCTGGGTCTGCACCGCGCGCGCGAAGCAATACAGCGTCAGCAGGAAGAACAGTCCCATCAACGACTCGGTCCGCTGCACGACGTAGGTCACCGATTCCGTCTGCAACGGATGGACCGTCCAGAGGAGGGCGATGGCCAGGGCGAGGAGCGTGGCATTCGATTGTGGGGCGGCATCGCCGAATGCCGCCGAGTCTGAATCTGGCGGCGGGGTACGGCGACCCCGCCCTACAGCGATTAGCAGGTGTCCCGAGCGGAGTCGCAGCGTCCGCCGCACAAGGCCGAACAACGTCAGTCCGGCGAGGACGTGGACGACGAGATTCAACACGTGATAACTCCATACCTGCGTGCCGCTCACGGCGTAATTGAACGCCAGAGTGAGATTGACCAGCGGGCGTCCAGTCACCGGCGAGCCCACAGAGGGCGGCGAGAGCACCTCGCGCAGCGGCCACAAATGCCGGATGGTCAGGTTCTCGCGGATCGTCGGCACATCATCGAAGACGAATGCGCCGGAGAAACTGTTGTGCCAGCAGACAAGCGCGGCGAGCGCGATCAGCGCCGGGGCTGTCCGCGGGCCCCACCGCGATGGCGCGTCAGGCGGCCGCCCGGCTGCGGCGGGAATGGCGGTTCGAGTCGGCATGCGGGTCTGGGACGTCGCAAGGAACGATGAAGGCGGCGGGTGCGGCGGTGGCAACCGTTTTGGCGGAGCCGCGCCGCCGGCCGGCAATTCAGGATCGCCGCCTGGTCTTAGCCGGAACAGTGCAATTGAACCCCGATCTGCCTATGAAGCGATTCGCACCGCATGGTGCCTGTAGGGCCGGCGCTCAGCCTGCCCGCCGTAGCCTTTGGCGAAGGCTGGGTCGCCGGGCCGCTTCGCTCGAAAAACGGCCTGCCGACAAGCGGCAGCCCTACATTCGTCTGCATGCTTCCGGCTTAGTGGTCTCCCCGGCC
This sequence comes from uncultured Opitutaceae bacterium, assembly GCA_964484165.1. GTDB lineage: Bacteria > Verrucomicrobiota > Verrucomicrobiia > Opitutales > Opitutaceae > Fen-1467. The sequence goes on from CAZAFS010000084.1 coordinate 3,115, forward strand.
CCTTGCCCAACCAACAAAAAGCTCCCTCGCCGGGTGGCGAGGGAGCCGAAAGAGGCGGTCGGGACGATGCAGACCGTCCGATTTGCCGGCGCCGCTCAGAAGTCGAGCGTGGTGGTGAACAGGAATTGGCGCGGATCCTGGATGCGCCAATACGCCGCCGAGCCGTCCATGTTGAAGGCGATCGGAATCAAGCCACCCTTCTCCGTCAGATCGCGGACGTTCAACTGGAACCGCACCTGCACCTTGTCTCCAAACAGCTTGGGGATCTTGGTGGTATACGAGGCCCACACGTCGATATGCGTTTCGGACGGTGTGTAGATCGGACGCGAAAGGTCGGGTGCGGCGATCTGGTTCGAGCTGTTGAGATGGACCGTATCGCCATAGAAGGCGGCGATCGCCCGATCGGCCCAACGGTAACCGCCACCCACGCCGAAGCCGTTGAGCATGCCCTTCTGGAAGGCATAGGTGGAGATGACATTCCAAGTCCAGATGCGCTCGTTCGGCACGGTCTGGCCCTGCAAGCCCAGCATCACGTTGATATCAGACGTGACCGTGCTCTGATAGAAGCCATTTGGAGTGGTCCAGGTCGGATTGTTGGTGGAGGCGTTCGACAGCTTGGCATCGGCACTGAAGCCATAGCCGTTCCAGAAGTTATCGAGTTTCGTTTGGGTGGTACTGGTACCCGCCGCTCCTTCCGTAACGAGGAATTCTCCCGCCGGAACACCGGTGGCCACGGTGGCCTGCCACGTGGCGAGGCGCGGGTTCAAATAGGCAAACAACTGGGGGGCGACGTTGTCATAGGTGGACTTCTGTTTGCCCACCGTAAGTTTGATATTCCAGTTGCGCAGAGGATTGTAGATCAACTGGGCCTCAATCCCCTTGGATTTGTTTTGTTGGGTGGAGGCTCTCCAGCCGGTGGGATAGCCATTGGTCGATGCCACATAGGTGGGATCCTGCATGAGCGCGGCCACGTCGCTGAGAAAGTTCGGGTAGTTGGTGTAGGGATGAACCGTGTTGTTGCCGAAGAAAGCCGTGGTGCTCTCGCCATCGCGATAGCGGGTCACCCACTCCGCCCAACCCCGCATGCTCGTGGTGTCGAGGCGCGTGATGCGCGTCGCCGGGGTGTTAGCCGCCGTGGCCGGCGCGTTCTGGTTGTCGCTTTGGAACCAGTTGATCCGGGCGACGAGCTTTTCGTCGAACAAGGTCAGGTCGATGCCGTAGTCCTTGCCCTTGCCCTGCGGCTTGCCCAGCCGGTTGCCAACGTAGTCATATTGGATGCTGGACGGCGGATTGAAGTTGTCCGAGCGGTTCAAGTGACCGCCCAGTGAACCCCAGCTCCAGGTGAGCGGCCGGGCCACCACGCCGGCGGTCTTCGTGCGGCCGCGCAGGTAGGACCAGTTGTTCATGTCGTAGAGCAGGGACTGGATGAAGGCGCCGCTGGCAAACTGGTTCGTGGCGGCGACCGCCGAAAAATCGGTCTGGCGGGAGCGGAAATCGTCCCGGCGCCAGCCCAGGGTCGCGACGACGCGATTATTCCAGAAGTAGCCCTGCCACGCGAAATTTTGAGACTCGAGGATCTTCTGCGCGATTGGCGTGGTGCCGAGATTGGTGAAATACGGTTCAAAGGAGACCGTCGGCGTGTCCTCCGTGTGCGTCAGGAAGTTGTAGGTGTTGATCTGCGCGCTGCCGACGCCGCCATAACCCGAAACGTTGACAAATCCGGGCGAACGTTGAACGAGACCGTTCTGGTTCTGCCCCAGATAGTACCAACGGTCAAAGGCGCCGCCGGCGCCGCCAGAGCCGATTAAACTATAGCCGGCCGTGGCCGAATTGGGCAAATAGCGGGTGTCACCCCCATCAATCGCAAGCCGGTACCGGAGGTTCTTGATGGTATCTTCGTTCCGGGACCACAGGCCCATCAGGCGATGGCGGCCGAGCCAGCGGGTCCAGTTTTTGTTCGTGGTGAAGTCGTGTTCGTAGGCCAGCATCACGCGGAAATTGTTGTTGATCTCCGGGCGCTGGAAGGTGTCCGCCGTGTAGTCAAACATCATCGGGCTGCCCACATAAGGATTGGCGCTGCCGTCGGGCATCACCTGATTCGTGTCCACAAACAGCGACAGCTGCTGGTTGGCCTGGCCCTCGGCGTAGTTGTCTACTTCCTGGATCTCCTGCCGGAACCAGCCCACGTCCAGGTTGAGGTTGGGGAGGATCTCCTGCTGGAGTTCGACGTTGTAGGTTTTCGCCCCCAACGTGCCGTAGTTCATGGAGGACGCGTTGATCGAATCCCAGTCATAGATCGCCTTGTTGCTCACACCGGGGAAGTACCACGTGGCATATGCGGCCGTGCCGTTGGCCTGAAGGGGCGCGGAGAGAAAGGCCGAATCGGTCGGGCGGCTGGCCGCGAGGACCCAATCCTGCTGGGTGCGGGTGTTGGCGGGGGCAGTGCCTGCGCCGGGAATGCCGGTGGGAAACGTCGGCTGGGCCGTGCCGGAGGGCGAGCTCTGCCACATGCTCAAGAACGTTCCCTGGTCGAAGAGCGCATAGTTGTGGGCGGACCGGAATTGGATACCCGGCACATACAGGGGGGAGGTGGTAACGCTCAGCCAAGTGTTGCCGATGGAAATGCGGGAGGCACTCGCGATGGTCTGGCTGAGGGCGGGATAAGCCGCGATGGTGGCGGCATAACGGCTGTCTCGCGTGTCCGTCAGATACGGCCCATACGTCCGGCCGCTGTCCAGAACTGTGATCATGTCGGTGATCGGATTCCACACCGGCCGGCCGAAGGCGAGCCATGGCGTGATGGCATCGCGCGGCGTGATGTAGTTGGGCCGGCGGTTGTGGTTGTCGAAGTTCTCGAAACTGGCCGTGATGTGGGTCCCCTTGAACGGCTGATAGGTGAGGGCGCCGTATTGGCGGCGGTAAACGTCGTAGGAGGGCTTCCGTTCAAAGCCCTTGGAATCGTACAACCCCGCGACGTAGATCGCCAACTTCTCGCCGAGCGGCTGGTTGTGGCTGATGGTCCCGCGGTAGCCGCGCCAGCTGCTGAACTGATAAGACACTTCGGTCTTGCGCTGGTTGAGGACCGCCTCGCTGGTGGACTGATTGGTGATGCCGGCGGGACTGCCCGTGCCGAACAGCAGCGAATTCGGGCCGCGGTTGATCTCGATCGAGTTCGTATTGTAACTATCGAAGATGATGCGGGCGCTGGCGGGATAGTTGTTGATGGCAATGTCCGACACATCGAGGCCGCGGATGCGGTTCGCGGTGGCGACGCCGTATCCCGATTTGCCGTTGTCGTCGTTCCAGCCGGAGATGGCGTCCGCCAATCGGTTGCTGGCGGCAATAAAGGGGCTCGGGGTGTAGGTCCTCGAGCCTTCCGTGTTCGCCTCATACATGAACACGTCGTTGATGTCGACCGACGCGGTGTCGATCAGTTGCTGCTTGGTGACGACCGTAATGGAAGACGCGAGGTCGCCCACATTCGTGTTCAGGCGGCTGCCCGCCAAGGTGTTTTCGGCGTAATAGCCGATATCCTTGTTCGAGGCCTGCACTTGGAAGGGGTTCATCTTGACCACCTCTTCGCTGGCGGCGGACCCTGCGGCGGTGGCCGGCGGATTGGCCTGCTGAGCCAGCAGGGACGAGACAGCCAACAGGGCGCACGCCGGCGCCACCATGAGCCATCGCAGATAACTGGGGCTTTGATTCGCTTTCATCTTAGGTCTCGGACGTAGTTACTGGGTTTACTGATGGGGAATGATTCCCGGTGGGGTGAAATCGGTGATAGCGGCGCGGGGTTTGGAAACGGGTCAAGCATCGTTCCGCATGCCCGCCAACTCCGTTGGCAGGCATGACACCGGCGACCGCATGCGGCGGAGCAGACTGCTGCAGACTGGATTGTCGCGATGGAGTAGGGTCACAAATCAACGTGGGTACTCGCGCCAATGTTGGGGGCATCAGCTACACGTGCTTCTCCTGAGGCAGTGGGGGAGGAGGCGCTTTAAGTGTCTGCCTTTCCTCCGCATCGCGGTCAACTTGACCAATTTCTGACAGTTTGATTTAACTTGGTGCCAAGTGGCAATTCACCCAAAATTGGCGGCGCCTAATCGTGCTTATTCAGCGGTTAGACCAATGACTTGGACATGGGGAATCGGGCTTTTTGGGGGCGCCGCGATGGATGGTGGATCACGGTGATCGTCGGAACACATTTGTATCGTCAGTTCAGAACTCCAACACCGCGCGGCGCGGCCCGCCGGTCGATTCGCCAAAGCGTGCGGCGACGCGAACTGATTTGGGCTTCGGCGGTCTGCGGTGCACCGCCTGTTGGCTGCGCGGCGCCGGCCGATGGCGCCGCTCTTTTTGCGATCGTGGTGCGCGGGAGCGGTGACCTGCGAATGCCAGATGCGTTCTGGTTTCGATGATGAGGCCGCCTTTGCCCGGATGCAGCGGATTCCGCCCATCGCCGACGGGAACCGTGTCGGTCAGGGTCACGGGGCCCTGGCATCAAAAGTCTTTCCAAGGCTGCGGATGTCCGCTACGGCGTTTGGCGCGTTTCGCGAATCATCACCCCATCCATGCAATTCCCAACCCCCGTTCCTCTCTTTGCGGCGGCCGGTGGCGGCCATGAAGTGGTCCTGAATCTGGCCGGCGTCGACTACCTCATTCTCGGTCTGTATTTCGCTTTCGTCATCGCCATCGGCTGGATCCTCCGGAAATACCTGAAGACGAGCGCCGACTTTTTCGAGTCGGGCCGATCGCTGCCCGCCTGGGTGTGCGCCCTCGGATTCATCGGCGCCAACCTCGGGGCGCAGGAGGTCATCGGCATGGCGGCCTCGGGGGCGAAATACGGCATCATGACCAGCCATTTCTACTGGGTGGGCGCGATCCCGGCGATGGTCTTCGTGGGCGTGTTCATGATGCCGTTCTACTATGGCTCGAAGGCGCGTTCGGTGCCGGAATACCTGAAGCTCCGCTTCGACGAGAAGACCCGGTCGTTCAACGCCCTGTCGTTCGCGTTCATGACCGTGTTTTCGTCGGGCATCTCGATGCACGCGCTGGCCCTGCTGCTCAATGCGATCCTGCACGTCGACTACAACCTGTGCATCGCGGTCTCGAGCCTGATCGTGTTGATCTATATCGTCACCGGCGGCCTCACGTCGGCGATCTACAACGAGGTGCTGCAGTTCTTCCTGATCGTGCTCGGCCTGCTCCCGCTCGTGCTGCTCGGGTTGAAGGACATCGGCGGCTGGAGCGGGCTGATGACCCAGTTGCAGGGCTACTCCGCGGCGCAGGGCATGCCGGGGGCCTGGTCGCATTCGTGGGCCTTCACGGGCAGCGAGAAATCCAACCCGATGGGCGTCGAGTGGTTCGGCCTGGTCATGGGCCTCGGCTTCGTCCTCTCCTTCGGTTACTGGTGTACGGATTTCCTCGTCATCCAGCGCGCGATGGCGGCGAAGGACATGAGCGCGGCCCGGCGGACGCCGATTCTCGCCGCCGTGCCGAAGATGCTGTTCCCGCTGCTGGTGATCCTGCCTGGCATGCTGGCCGTCGGCTTGCTGCAAAAGAGCGGGGGGCACGGCTTCCAGCTGCCGCCGGCGGCGGATGGCACGCCCAACTACAACATGGTCGTCCCGGCGATGCTGGCCCAGTATTTCCCGAACGGCATGCTTGGCATCGGCCTGACGGCGCTGATGGCCTCGTTCATGTCCGGCATGGCCGGCAACGTCACCGCCTTCAACACCGTCTGGACCTACGATCTCTATCAACGCTGGGTCAACCCCGCGGCCTCCGACGCCCACCTCGTTAAGGTCGGCCGGATTACCACGGTGGTCGGGCTGCTCATCAGCGTGGCCTGCGCCTACGGCGCGCGGCAATACAACAACATCATGGACATGCTCCAGCTCGTGTTTGGCTTCGTCAACGCCCCGCTGTTCGCGATCTTTCTGCTCGGCATGTTCTGGCGGCGCGCCACGGGTCACGGCGCGTTCTTCGGTCTGTTGCTCGGCACGATGTCGGCCGTGACATTCCACGGGCTCACGATTCCGGTCGGCGAAACGGCTTGGATCAAGGGCGGCTGGCTGCTGCCGCATTGGACGTTTCACAGCTCGATGGCGCAGAATTTCTGGATGGCCATTTTCGCCTTTTTCGCCTGCTTCGCCGGCACCGTTCTCATCTCGCTGGCCACCAGCCCCAACAAGACGGACGATCAGTTGCGCGGCCTCGTCTATTCGCTCACCGAGAAGATCCGGGACCACGGCACACCGTGGTACGCCCGCCCCGCGACCCTCGGCGGGGTCGTTCTCGTCGGGGCCGTCGTGCTGAACATCATCTTCTGGTAACCGTTCTCCCTCCCTCCCTCATTCCCTTATCCTCCGCCTCCCTTTCCCCATGCACCTCGACGTCCGCATCCCGATGGGCCTGCTCTTTCTGCTTCTGGGCATCATACTGGTCATCTTCGGCTTCGTGTCCGATCCGGCCATCTACGCCCAACACTCGCTGGGCCAGAACGTCAATCTGGTCTGGGGCGCCGTCTTCGCCGTGTTTGGCGCGGCCATGCTCGTGCTGAGCCGGCGCAAACAGGGCTGAGGATCCGCCCGCCTTGGGAACGGCTGGCGTCCGCGCACGGCCATGATGATTCGAGTCAAAATGAACTCGCGGCTCCGTGGTGGGCTGGCGTTTTTCCTCCTGCTGGCGGCGCCGGGTGCCGGCGCCGAGCCGGCGGCGCGCTTTGCGCCCGGCGAGCTCCTGTTCCAGGATGATTTCCCGGATGCCTCCCGCTGGCTGGTGGAACAGCGGCCGGGCGGCGCGGTGGCCGCGCAGCGCGGCGCGCTGGTCATCGATGACGCGGGCGGCTGCACGGTCTGGTTTCGTCCCGAGCTCGCCGCGCCGGTGATCATCGCCTACGAAGCGACGGTGATCGACCGCGGCGGCCCCCATGATCGTGTGTCCGACCTCAATTGTTTCTGGATGGCCACCGATCCCGCGGCCGCCGACGGGAGCGTGCCCGCCACCACCGCGAAACGCACCGGCGCATTCGCGGACTACGATGCGCTCCGACTCTACTACGTCGGCTATGGCGGCAACACCAACACGACGACCCGCTTCCGGCGCTACGATGGCACGGGCGCGCGGCCCCTGCTGCCCGCCCATGACCTCCCGGCGCCGGCCTTTCTCTTGCGCGCCAACACCGTTTATCACCTGACGTTGGTGGCGGCG